>CALXXG010000117.1 GCA_944392625.1 uncultured Rickettsiales bacterium | reverse complement strand
CTCCAAAACAAACTCAAAGTCAAAATGTTAATGTTGTAGTTAATCATTATGACCAAATATCTGTTAAATATCCTGATTTAAATGATACAAATGTTGATAATAATCCTAATAATAATGTTCAAGAAAGATCTGTTGAAATTGCAGGTGAAATATATAATAATTTAGAAAAGTCAAAATTAGAAGCTGAAAAATTATTATCAAGTGAGAAAGAAAAATTAGAAGAAATAAGAAAAAATCCAGACTCAACACAAGAAGATATAAAAACACAGGAGGCAAAAGTAAAAGAACAAGAACAAGTTGTCGAAGGCTATGACAAGCAATTGAAAGATCTTCAAAATAATGAGAAAGGACTTGAAACAAGTTTAGAACAAATTAATAATTCTAATAATATAAAAGATTTATTTGAAATTCACGATAGTAGAGTAAAACAAGAGGGTGAAGATGTACAGAGAGTACATCAAGAATGTATAGAGAAACTTGATCAAATAGAAAAAACATACAATATTGATGGTTTGACAGAAACTTTTAACAATTCAATTGTTAAAGGAAGAAATATTGATGGAAAAGATGAATATTCTGCATATTTGTTACAAAATATTGCCGAAAGCTTAAAAGATAGTGGCGTTCCAAAAGATGTAGTTAAAGATGTAATAGTTAATTTTAGTGATAATACTAAAGAATTTGCACAAGAACTTAGTGAATACAGAGATGTGGTAAATGATCGTAATGATTTTAAGGAAAATGTATTATCACGTAGTGAATCAAATGATAGAGGTAGAACAAGAAATTAAGATTGACATTTAATATTTAATAAGTTATAATATAGATATAATAATATTTATTGGAGTTATTATGGCAAATATAAAAGTATTTAAGAAAGGTGAACCTGGATATGAAATAATTGAAAAAGAGTCTAATGATTATTTAAAAAAGATAGGTTTTGACCTTGACAAAATATATGACGAGTTACCTACAAAAAATAATCATGTTGAAAATTTAAAAAATCAACAGACTAAAGCTAAAAAAGCTAATAAAAATATCCAATTATCTTAATAAGTCTTAATGATTTATATTTTTTCCCCTTAATACTTTTAAGATTAAGGGGCTTTTATATATAAAACTAAAATTAGATTTATTTTGTTTAACTAATAAACACATTATTGTGCTGTTCTTTGAAGCTTATAACTATGAATTATGCTTGTTTTTTTAAGTATATATTGTATTTATCTAAAAACCTCCATACCAGTATAAATTATTAAATTCTTGAGTACAAAGTAGGAAAATGATATACTTCTTGAGCCATCATTTTATTTCAATTGTGATTCTTATTAGTTTTATTTGTTTTGAAACTTTGTGCAGTGATAAGTTTGTTTGCAAATATTTAGTCTTATCAGCTGATTTGCTTAAAAATAAATAATTTATATTGCAATAAATTAAAATATTTAATAAAAAATTAATGTTTTATTAAACTAAAATATAGAAACAATAATGAAAAAACAAGCCCTAAATGTCGGACAATGGAATGCTTGCATTCCAATTGGACGACTTATGGGCGTAGTTTGCACAAGCGAAGCGCAGTGTCAAACAGCCCTAAATGTCTATCTAAATATTTATTAATTTATTTATGATAATTTACAGGAGAAGTTTGTCAAATGAAAAAAGAAAAATCTGTAAGACAAATTGATTGGATGGTCTTGATATTTTTTACTATTATTAAATATAAAATCTTAAATATAATAGCTAAATGGATTTATTTGATTAAGCTAAATTTATTTTTTTTATCTGTTATGATGTTAATTTTATAATTTGTTTTGTAAATATTTTATATTATTTTTGTTTGATTTTTTATGACATATTGAAATTACTTACTTGATTAGTAATTAATGAAATTAAAATTTTGCTTGACTAAATAAAATTATATTATATAAATATTAATACATATATTTGCTGTAGTTGTTATTTGAACCACTTAAAGTTCCGAAGTAAGTAGGAACTTTAAGTGGTTAATTTTTTTGTATTGATGTATAAGATAAACCATATTTTTTCCGTTATGAAATATATTAAGTTTTATTAAATATCTATTTTTGTAAATGGTTGCGTTTCTTTTCTATTTTGATGCAATTTTTTTATATTATTTTCATTTATAGTACTTTCAATTTTTTTATTTATTATTTCTAAAAGATCTATATTAAGGTTTTTTAGTATTTTATATGCTGTATATATATGAATGTTTTGCCCTTGCTCTGCTCTATATAAAGTTGTGTAATCTATTTCTGATTTGAAACTAAAATCTTCCATTTTTTGTTTTTCTGACTTTCTTAATTGTTTTATGGATTTTGAAAATTCGTTTAAAAATTCTTTTTCATTTTTCATACAATAATATTGGTTACTATTATTGCAATATTGTAATATAAAGTTTTAATAAAGTATTGCAAGAGTGCAATATTTCTATTGACTTTTATTATTTTTATATTTATTATTCATTAATATAAATTATAATATTATTTAAATATTTTTTTAAAATTGATATAAAATAATATTTATAAAATTATTATAGATAAATGGTTTTAATGATATTTTATTGTTAAACTTATAGTTGTGTTATTTATTTCAAAAAAATGGTAAAAATTATAAGTTTATTTATATAATATAAGGGATAATATTAAATAAATATTTGTTATTATAAAATAATTTGATAAAATATTGCGATTTAATAAAAATAGTTTAATATGGAGACACATTTTTTTAATAAATTTTTTAAAAATGACATTTTTTTATCATTGAGTTTTATATATTCAATATTTTTTATAAATAATATATTTGAAAATAATCCATTTAGGTTTTTTATTTATTCTTTAATACCACCTTTTATATTTATTATCCCTATACTCTTATTTCCAAAAATAGCATTTATATATCTTCTGATGCTATTTTTTCTTTTATGTGTTCCATATTTAGTTAATATATGCCATATTTTTATATTTGAAAAAAAACTTGATATATTTTCAATGGAAACGATTTTTGATTCTAATTTATATGAAGCTACAGAATTTATTAAAAACTTTGTGGATTTTAAAATATTTTTGTTTTTGATATGTTTTATTATTTTTTATTGCCTGCTGCTTGCTAATATAAAAAATAAAAGAGAGTGTCCTAAAAAACTTTTTATCGTTGTTTGTTTTGCCTCGGGTTTTTGTTCTATTGTATATGGCTATTATTTTTTACAAAATGGATTTTCTAATAAAATAAAGTTTTTGCCTTTTGAGATGATATCCCAATATAAACAATATCAAACAGAAAAAATAGAAATATTAAAAATACAAAAAGAAAGACAGATTGGTCATTTTAAAAATATACGTTCAACTCTTGATAAAAATGAAGATGAGATTTATGTTGTGGTTATTGGGGAGTCTGCAAATAAGATACATCAGTCTTTATATGGATATTATCGCAATACAAATAAAAACTTGTTAAAAATTAAAGATAAGTTATATGTTTTTAAAAATGTAAGATCACCATATTCTCATACTTTAGCATCTCTTAAAAAGGTGCTAACTTTTGCTTATGATGATAAAATAGATTTATACTATAAAAAAGGTTCAATAATAAATTATTTTAATGATGCTGGTTTTAAAACATTTTGGATTTCAAACCAATATTTTAGTGGAAAAACTGATAATATTGTTGGCATAATTGGCAATGAAGCAGCTTCTGTTGAATTTATAAATGGACCTAGTGGTGATAGTAATTATGTATATTATGATGAAAAGATAATCCCATATTATGAAAAAGCTTTAAATGATAAAGCAAAAAGAAAAGCAATTTTTATTCATCTTATGGGTAGTCATGAAAAATATAGTAATAGAATACCAAAAAAATTTTTATATTTTTCAAAAAAGCCTTTTGATAAAACATCTGTTTTTAGTAAAAAAGCTCAAGAAAAAATAAATGCCTATGATGATTCTATAATGTATACTGATTATATAATTAATGAAATGATAGAAAAATTGTCTAAGAAAAATGCGATATCATATTTATTGTATTTTTCAGATCACGGTGAAGATGTTTATGATACAAGAATAGATAAAATTTTTGGACATCAAGAAAGTGTTGGAACTCCACCTATGTTTGAAATTCCGATGATATTATATTTGTCAGATTCTTATAAAAATGTTTCTTACGATCTAGTTAGTAAAATAGAAAACTCTCTTGAAAAACCATTTAATACACAGCATCTTATTCATTGTATTATTGAATTGTCGCATTTATATAATGAAGATTTTGAAAAAAATTTTTGTATATTTAATAGTTTTGCGGACTAAATATGATTTAAATTGAACTTATTTTTTATTAGTTGAGAAAGTATATAAATTTTTAATATTAAGGAAAGGATAATTCACCTTTCCTTTTATATTTTTTATGATAGTTGACTTAATATATCTTTTACTTTCATTCGCGCAACGCCAACAACTGAATCCGCACAGCCATAGTATAAATATATTTCGTCTTTTAGCATGATGGCACCGCAAGGAAATACAACATTTGGAACATCACCATATAGTTCATAATCCATTTCTGGTTCAAATAATGGAATGTTGGTTCTACCTAAAACTTTGGTTGGATCTTTTAAATCTAATAATAATGCACCAACTTTATAAATGTGGCCCGGATCAGAAACACCGTGGTATATTAATAACCATCCTTCTTTTAACTTTATTGGAGGTGCTGATATTCCTATTTTTGTATTATCCCATTTATCAGCTCTAGGCTTTATTAAAGCAAAAGAATTGTCTAGCCATTTATTTTGCAATTCATATAAATTATCTACAAAATTTAGGCTTATATAATTTTCAGGCCTATGAAATATTGCAAATTTTCCGTCTATTTTTTCAGGAAGGAAACAAGCATTTTTGTCATTAAAGCTTGGAGAAGAAATTACAATTGGTTCACTCCAGTTCCATTTTTTATCTATAAAATCAAAAACAGAAATTGTGGAAAGTGCAACTCTTGGGACTCTACCATTAAAGGCTGTATATGTCATATAAATTGTATCATCTATACGAGTCAACCTTGCATCTTCACAACCACACCATAAACCTGGCGCTGCACGTTTTTCAAATACTTTTCTTGCGACATAAACCGGTTCCGGCAATCTTTCATCAATATGAACGCCATCCTTGCTTGATGCATATCCAATAATTGATTTATTCTTATAGGAAAAAGCTCTGTATAATATATGAACTTTCTCATCCAAGTAAATAGCCGCTGGATTGAAAGTTGCTCTTCCTTCCCATGGCGACTCAATTATTGGTTTTATTATAGGATTACCAATATATCTTTCAAAACCATTAGGTAATGTTTTACTTTTTACAAATAATTCATCACCTTCTTGTGGTGCAAGCATTTCTTCTAATAATTTATGCAAGTCACAGCTAGCAACGCAAGATACTGTATCAGCAGCTCCATAATATACAAGAAGCTTATCACCATCAATTAAAGCTCCAGTAGGAAAAACAATATTTGATATATTTCCCTGTGATTCGTATTTTTCTTCTGGAACAAATAAAGGTTCCCTTGTTCTCCCTATAATTTTTGAAGGATTTTTTAAGTCTAACAAAACTGCTTCTACACTAAATATTTTATTTGGAGAGAAATAGTCTTTAATGTAGGAATATATTAAAAGCCAACCTTTTGCTGTTTTAATTGGTTGAGCTCCAACTTCTATATGATCATTTTTACTTCTTAATAATGGGATTGTATGAGATGTTAAATTACAATACCATTCTTCCCATAAATTTTCATCCCAAATATCAGATTCTTTATCAAAAAATGCTAAGGCTATTTTTGCAGGAGGATTATCTGTATCAACCGTTAGAATAGCTGCAAACTTTTCATTAATTTTTTCAGGGAATAAAGCCATAGCCTTAGAATTAAATGGAGTTATTAAATGTTTTTCTTCTATTTTCTTGAAATTTTTTGTTATAGCTAGGCCAATTTTTATTCCATCAGCTGAGAATGGATAAGTTGAAAGGGCTGTATAAAATATATAATACTTGTCATCAATCTTAGTAACTCTAGGATCTTCACAACCAAAAGCCTCCCAATAAAATTCCGGTTTAACTAATTGATGTCTGTTCTTAAAACTGTCATATGTATTTCCTTCAGCACAACCAATTGACGATATTTCTAATTCAACACCTTGTCTTTCTTGAACATCAGAAATAGCCCTGTAGAGTATATAATATTTTTTACCATTAAAAACAATACTTGGATTAAAAGCTGCTTTCATTTCCCAGCTATTTTTTTTGTTCGGTCCAAGAATTGGATTTTTTTCAGATCTGTTAAATTTTACCATTGTTGTCCTTTATTTGTTGAATAAATTTCTTTAGGTTGCAACTAGCGACACAAACAACAGTATCCGCACCACCATAATAAAGAATAATATCATCACCTTTTATAGTGGCTCCACAAGTATAAACTATGCCGCCTTT
>CALXXG010000116.1 GCA_944392625.1 uncultured Rickettsiales bacterium | reverse complement strand
GCAGATCATGCCGTTGTCAAAAGTCTTGCTCATGATAATTGATGATACTGTAGTTTCAACATCAGCTGTTTCATCAATTAAAGCAGGTGCGTTTCCAGCACCAACACCAACAGCCGGCTTTCCGCAGCTGTAGGCAGCCTTAACCATTCCAGGACCACCTGTAGCCAAAATTAAATCTACATCAGGGTGATTCATTAAAGCGCCAGATAATTCAATGCTTGGTTCATCAATCCATCCTAAAAGATTGTCAGGAGCACCAGCCTGTCTAGCAGCTTCAACCACAACTTTTAATGCTTCAATAGTTGATTTTTTAGCTCTAGGATGTGGTGAAAATACCATGGCATTTCTTGTCTTTAAAGCAATCAAACACTTAAAAATTGCAGTAGATGTTGGGTTTGTAGTTGGCACAACACAAGCTATAATTCCAACAGGATCAGCAATTTTCATCATGCCGTGGGTTATATCCTCTTCAATTATACCACAAGTTTTTGCGTTTTTGTATTTATTATATATATATTCCGCAGCAAAGTGATTTTTTATAACCTTGTCTTCAACAACACCCATGCCAGTTTCCTCAACAGCCATTTTTGCGAGTCTAATTCTTTCAGTATTAGCTAATAGTGCTGTTCTTTTAAAAATTTCATCAACCTGTTCTTGAGTGTATGTCGCGTATATTTTTTGAGCCTCTTTTACTTTTTTAAGCAGGGCGTCAAGTGTTTCAATTGAGTTAACAATATTTGTCATACAGTCCTATTTTGTTATTAACTCTATAACAATAAAACACTCAATTTTAATATTAAAGTTTTTTTTAAAAAATATTTTAATTTTCAATAAAATAATTAATAAAATATTAATATTTTATATTATTTTCCAACTTTTTTATTTTTTTGTACTTTTGCTATTTTTTATAGGATTTTATTATTTTTTTAAAAAACAATTGGAAATAATAAAATGATTTTAAAAATATTTTTAAAAAAATGGAAAAATAAACTTAATAGAAATTTAAAGAAATTATTTAAAAAATTAAAAAAATACTTTAACCGTATATTGTAACCATAGTTCTTGTTAAGTTAAATTTTTATTTTTAATTTTTGGTAAATAGAATGAGTAAATCAGTAAGCTTTCAAGAAAATGTTTATAAAACCTACAAGCTATTAAAAACAAAAAAATCTAGACAAGAATTTTTAGAAAAATGCTTTATTTATGCTTGGGAGGATAAGGAGTTTGATAGTTCCTATGATGTAAATATAGCTTTTCAAGGCGTTTTACCGTCAATAAAATTAAGAGAAAATGGCGGCGGCAATAATAATAAAATTGGAAATAATCAATATACAAAGCTGTTAAAAAATCAAACCAATACCAATGAAGACAATAAAATCAACAAATCATGTGGTCAGTCTGAGCAGCTTGAATCTTCTCAAGATTTTAGCAAGCATGCTCAGACTGAAGAAAGTATGGACAAATACGATAAAATCACTTCCTTAGAAGATATAAGTAATAATAAAACTGAAGATGAAATAAAAGTAGAAGAAGAAAAAAATAATGAATGTTTTAGTACTTTTATAGACTATGGGTTCTTGAAAAGTGAATATGAGAAAGGAGATTTTGATTTTGATTTAGAAAAATTTTGGAACTTTTGGAAAGATAAGGGACTTACAAAAAAAGAACTAACAAATAAACTAATTTCTTGGGATATAAAGGAAAGGGATAAAAAGAAATTGCAAAACATAAATCATCAGCTGGCAAAAAGTTTGATGGTTAACAAAGATTTAAAATACCAATACGAGAGGCAAAAGAATGAAGAGAGTAACGAAGGAAAATTTTATTTTTAGAATGATAAAAATGATGCAGAAACAGAGTATTTGAATATGGTGGATAAATAAAATTACTTATTCATCAGAATAAAAAAATTTATAAATTTTGACAACTTAAAAGGAGTTAAAAATGGGAGTAAATCAATCAATAAATCAACAGGCAGAAACCTATATTAATCAAGTTTGCAATCTCTACAATGTAAGTGACAAACAAAAGCAAAAAATGTATGAGAATATAGAGCACATTCAAAAGGAACTTGATAAATTTAATCCTGATGACATAAGAGTTTCTATCAATAAGCACTATAAATATAAGTCAAGCAAGGTACGTCCAAACTTATATCAAATACTTGCAGAATTAACAGACATTGAAGAAAAAAGTACCGCTATGGATCCAAAAGTTGAAAGTAAAAAATATAAAAACTATAGAGAACTTGTAATCAATGCCATTAATGAATATTTCAAGTCTAAAAATAGAGAAAAAACTTTAAAAAATTGCGGCTATATTGACATTAAAACTCCAAGCATATTAGCAGACAATAATCTTGATGATATATCAAATATCAATCTTTCACTATCAAACAAAATTGATATTTTTATGTGGCAATATATACAAATACAGGCCAACATACTAGCAGGCACTCATATTTGCGTTGGACTAGATGAAGAATTTAGCAGAATAAAACCAACAGCCCATCAAGAATCTTCAAAATATCAATGCCTATTAAGCTATTTTAAAAGCCAAGATTTTGCAAATACCGTAAAGAACAGAGGAGAAATTTCAATAGCCATACCAACAGACATAAGCGATAATTTTCAAAAAGTACAAAACAATGAAAATGAAATTTCTCCAATTTTAACCAACAGTATTTTTAATAAAATGCCCAAAAATTTTAGATAATATTTAACCGCAAAAATTGCTTTTAATCAAAACTACAAAAACCAATAGGTATCTAGCATGAACAATATTTATCAAAATCAATCACAAAATCAAAAATATAAAATAAACAACCTAACCATGCTAGAATACCTTTCAAACGAAAGATACTTGCAGGGCAAAGAACTTGAAACAGCAGAAGAACTAAAAAAAGCCTTCAGACAGCAAAAGACTTTATCCTACGGCTTCAACTACGACAGACTATTTGTAGACGGCGGCAAACAAGATCCCAATTGGGATATTATAATACAATCAAACAGAAAATGGAACGAATTTGAAAGTCTATTAAAACATCATGCAGTATTTATTGAAAAATATTTATGCATTGAGAAGACAGTAGAACAATACAAGAAAGAACTAGATTCAAAGTTTTATGCCATTGTAAACGAACTCCTATTAATCATTGAGAAACTAACAAGATCAAGATGCAGCGATTGGGATCTATTAATTCTAGAACTAAGAAAAAAAGTCTACGAGTTTGGATTTAGAAAAACCTGCAAAGAAACCAATATTCACCAAACCACATTACAAAAAATATTAAACGGCAACAAAAATATAAATTTTACAAGTTTAGAAAAACTCATAAAATTTTTTAATCTAGAAGTTGTAGTGAGATAGAAAATATAAATTAAAATTTACCATTCAGCAGAGAATCATATAGAAATTGAAAATTAAAAATTGAAAATTAAGTTTCAATAAAACAAAAATACAAGATTTTTTTCTTCAACATTTGCCAAATTGCCTATTGATGTAAAAATATTTGTTTTATTTTCTTTAGTGGCACTGTAATTTTTATCATCCAGATTTGCTTTTATATCTTCATAATTCATTGCAAGATTATTGCAACGATCTATATTTTCGTTATCAATGTTCGCATATATATTGTCTTCAAATTGCAACATTATATCATAAGTATCCGGGTCTAACGCATATTGAAATGAATTTTGCATTTCACTGCTTTGCTGTGAATTGTCTTCACTATTTTGTTGCGAATTGTTTTCGCTATTTTTTCGTAATACATTTTATTTATTTTTATTTAATCCTGTGGATTATATCATAAAAAAATAGCAAAAATCAACAAATAAAATATTTATTTTAATATTCTCGTATAAAATTATTTAAATAATAAAATTGTGTTTATATAATTTCGTAATTACTTTTGTCGCTAAACAGTCTATGCAATATTTTATTGTCTATTGTATGGCCCGTTTTTGAGGCTTGAATATGGCATTTCATATAATAGCCGCTTGTAAACATGTCGCCAACGCAATCAATTAATTTATGCTTAACAGGTTCTAGATTAACTCTAAAACCATTTTTGTTTATAATTTTATTTTCATCAAAAATCATTGCGTTGTCTTCACTACCGCCTTTTGCTAGATTGTGTTTTTTCATAAATTCAACATCTTTTATATTGCAAAATGTTCTTGCCATTGATATTTCGTTTATAAAATCTTCCTGGTTTCCATTAAAAGAATAGAATTGTCTGCCTATGCCGCCATATTTAAAATCAACTTCTAAATCTATTTTATAACCATCATAGGGCATAAGTTTAATATATCTGCCTTTATCTTTAAAACTAACCTCTTTTTTTACAACTAAAAATCTTCTATTTTCTTCCTGCTCCTGTATTCCAACTTCTTTTATTTTTCTTATAAATACGTCAGAACTGCCGTCCATTATTGGTATTTCCTTATTATCAAGTTCAATTATTGCATTGTCAATATTGCATGCCCAAAGGCTTGCCATAAGATGTTCTATTGTTCTAACAACTATTCCATACTCTTTTACAACGCCGAACTTTATTAAAAAGTTTGAAACAAGTCTTTGACAATTGTTTGCTGTGCCAATTGTTGTGCCCAAATTTGTATTAATTACAGAATTATAATCAACTTTTATTTCATTATTTTTTGTGTCCAAGTCAAGTCGTCTAAAAACTATGCCAGTATTTGCAGGTGCAGGTTTAATCGCCATATGAACCATTACCCCGCTATGCAGTCCAACTCCGCTAAATGCTGCTATATCCCTTATAGTATTCTGTTTCATACCTATTTTATTATATTAATCTACCACAAGTGTAATTTTTAAATTACTAATTGTAAAGAATTTTTTAGAAACACCCAATAATATCTTGCAATTTTTTAAAAATTGAATTTAATTTAATAAGAAAATTTTGAGAGGAAAAAATGATAAAAGTATCTTTAATAGCACAAACTAGTGAAAACCCAATAAATCTTATAAGCCACGCTGCAAGGACCTGCTACACTTCAACTGTTCCGGAAATGGGAACAACCATGGATATTGAAAACAATCTGTTTAAAACAGGACACCATACAACTTTGCAACATACATATTTTACATTTAACATAAGCGGGTTATCCGTATCTTCCGTAATGTTTGGCCTCCATTTAGCCAGTCCATTTTACAATACAGATCAACGTTCAGGAAGATTCTCAAAAATGTATGCAAAACCGGATTACGAAAAAATACAGGAATATATTTTGTCATTTTGGAAGGACTGCGATATTAATAGAATAATGGACTTTATCAAAAAAGGCAAGGAAATATACAAAAACAATATTAAAAAGGCTACAGAAACCGCAGCAAAATTTATAAAAGAAGAAAGACCAAATGCAAACGATGAGTATATAGAATTAAATTCCGGAAAAATAGCACAGGAACAAATGAGAATGTTCATCTCAACAATTTTTCCAACAGCATTGGACTATACAATAAATTTGTCAACATTAACTGCAATGCATAGGGCTGCATGGTCTCCAGAAATGAGATATATTGTAAATCAAATGAAGAATTTAGTTTTAAATGAATATCCAGAATTAGCCTATATGTTCAACGAAAAGACAATAAGGCAAGACAATTGGGCACCAAAAATGAATTTTGAGAACATCGGAATAAAACTATCTCCAACCTGTGAAGTTATGGCCATAGATTTGAACAACATCAATCTTAGCACAACCGCAAAAGACTCTGTTGACTTAAGATATTTTACTCCTGAGAATATGGATAATAACATTTCAACCATAAAAACTAAAGTTGAATTATCCTTAGCCACAATGGGGCAGGATCAAAGACATAGAACCATAAAACACGGAACGCCGGAATTAACTGGAAATTTCTATTTGCCTCCAATTTTAAACGAAATTGGATTGCATGACGAAGCTTTAGACTTCATGAAAGAATATGTTGAAATATCAAAGACATCAGATAAAAATCTCGCATTAGCAATAGCCCCATACGGAATAATGGCCTCCTACATTAAGCTAAGCGATATCAACGGTTTAATACACGAACAAGAAAAACGATTATGCTGGTCTGCACAGGAAGAAATTTATCATTTAAGCAAACAACTCCATGATTATTTAATTGACAACAACTATAAAGATTTAGCGGAAAAACTAACTCCTGCTTGCTATAGAGGGGCTTGCATTGAAGGACGCAGATACTGCGGCAGAGATATAGCAAAATTAAAGAGTGATAGAAGCATTCCAAAGAGGAAAATATAAAAAATAAATTTATTTATTTTTTTATTTGACGACTTATAGGCACAGCTTTCACAAGCGAAGCGCAGTGTCAAACAGCACTGAATGTTGGACAATCAAGTTTGCTTGAATTGGATGACTTACAGATGAGTGTAGTTTTTCCCACAAATGCAATGAGTGGTTGGAAACAAGCATCGAGAGGGAA
>CALXXG010000115.1 GCA_944392625.1 uncultured Rickettsiales bacterium | reverse complement strand
AGAAGTAATTTAAGCAAATTAAACAGAGACACACAAAGATTTCCAAAGAGTAAAAAAGCTCTTGAAGATAGTATTTGGTTGTTGGCTAATAGGGAGTTTGTGGTAGGTATCATTTTTTGACAGTCTCGTAACTTCTGGGGTTAAAATAGAATCAAAATATTTTCTAAATCCAAATATATCCAAAAATTTTTCAACAAAAATATTATCTCTATTGCTAACTATAACAGCTTTTATTCCATTTTCTCTACAATAATTTAATGTTGCTTCTATATCCGGTATTAATGGCATTCTGCCAATATTGTCAATTAAAAGCTGCAGATACTTTTGATATGCTTGTTCAGCTATTTCTTCTCCGAAAAAATTTGGAAAATTTTCTTTCATTGATTTAGCTTTATCTTTCTTTAATCTAGTACCATCTTCCCAACTTGGCATACCATACTTTTTTAAAACAAAATTTATACATTCCAAATCTATTTTATGGGAATCTAAAATTGTGCTACTTAAATCGAAAAAAATAACTTTTGGTTTTTCTTTTAATAACTTATTTTCCATTTTTTGTCCTTTTATAGTTTTTATAATATCATAAATTTTATTTACTATGCTAATTATACTTTCATTCAAATCTAAATTAACTTCAGTCAAATTAACATAATTTTTATAAATATCAATGGAATAAATATAGGTGTCCAATCTCATTTTTGATAAAATTATTATATTTTTTATATAATCTTCTATAAAATTTCTAATATCCAAATTGGCTTCTATTAAAGAGGTACATTCAAATAAATTTGAAGGCATTATAATTTGAAATTTTTCCTCAATATTCTTAAATATTTCTTTTCTAAAACCTCTTTCTAAAAAGGCAAAATACCCATTATTCTTACGAAAAAGATTAAATATTATTTGTTGAGTCGGATTATTAATATATAGTATATTTATTTTGTGAAATTTTTTATATAATTTTTCGAAAAAAACTCTATCCATAGACAAAAAATGCATAGCTCCGCTATCTACAAATACATTTTTTTCTTCTATACTACTAATATTGTCAATAAAATATTCTAATATTGATGGAATTAAAATTTTTTCTCTTAGATTATTTATAATGATATCATTGGGTTTTTTAAAAAAATATATTGAATACAAAGCAGACAAAGTATTTATTAAACTTTGATTTTGAATATAAAAATTTTTTAAATATTCGTTTTTAAAAAGTTCATATTTAACATGAATTTTAAAAAAATTCAAAAATAAATTATATATGATTCTAATCCTTTCTTCTTTTTCTCTGCTATCTTTATCTAAAATGTCCAATGATATTTTATCCATATTAAAATCATCAATATTTTTTAAAATTGTAGATTTTCCGGAACCGTACACTCCAATTAAAATATATATTTCCATTTTTTCTTGATTTTTAGTAAAACATTCTTTATATTAAAATAAACATAACAATATTCAATTATTTTATGCAAAATCTACAAAAGCCACAAGCTATAATATTTGATTGGGACAATACATTAGCTTTAAATAGAGATGTTGTTGTCAGTGCTATGAATAAAGTTTTAGCTAAATATGGCAAAGATGAATGGGAAATTATAAAAAAAGAAAAAAGAGATAAAAATAAATCATTAAAAGAAAATTTTGTAAATTTTTTTGGAGATGAGCTAGAAAAACAGGCTTATGAGGATTATTTAAATTTTTATAATGAATTTAATAATCTGCTGAAAGCTCCAGACAATGCAAAAGAAATGTTGGAATTATTGGTAAATAAAGGAATAAAAGTAATAATTGTAAGCAATAAAGAAAGAAGTTTACTATTAGACGAAATCAATGTTTTATATAGTGATATAAATTTCTTTAAAATAATGGCAAACGGTGATAGTGAAAAAAATAAACCCGATGCCGCACCGATATTTAAAAGTCTTGAAAATACTGGCATTGAAATAAACCCCAGAAATGTATGGATTATCGGTGATTCAAACCAAGATATAGATTGCGGTTATAATGCTGGCATTCAACCAATATTGTATGGAAAAGGCAAGCTTGCGGAAGCAGAGTATTTTGAAGAAAAGAAAAAAGCAACTCCGCCAATGCAACAAATAATGGATTTTAAGGAAATTATTGAATTTTTTAATAAATAAAAATTAAATCTCCACCCCCATCCCATCCTAAGCCACCTCAACACCACCCGGCAACATACTTAACAGTCTTTCATAATCCATCATAGCACCAATATGCGTAAGTATTACCCTTTTTGGCTTGTATTTTGCTATAAAACCCAGTGTTTGTTGCGGATGTATGCATATATGTATGTCTGTATCTTGCACCATATTCTAAATCGTTGTATTTTAAGACTTTCCGGTGAAATCCACATGGTTTCACAAATTGAAGCAAGACTCAAAGAAGCACAAAAATTAGGCTTTACAAAAGCCATTGTCCCAGAGGGGATATTTTAAATGGTGATAAAAATCAAAATAAAAGTAAAATTGTTGTATAATTGTTGTGTATGGTTATATAAATGTAAAAAAGAGCGAAGCAGAACTTCACTCTAAAATTTTTGAATCCAGTCTTTCAACATCTTCTTATTAATAGAAAGACTACAAAAATACATTTGCTAAAATGTTATATTAATAATAATATTTACAATTTTAAATTGCAAGATAATTTTTAATACTTTAAAGTGGGATTAGTTGAAAATAATTTGAAAGTATTATGTCATATATTTTAGGGCTTGATTTGGGTGAAACATCGTTGGGCATTGCAATTTTGAATGAGAAAAATGGGGAACCTATTTCTCTTGATGAAATGGGTGTTAGAATTTTTCCGGATGGGAGAGAGGATAAAACAAAAACTCCTCTTGCTGTTAAGAGAAGGGAAGCAAGGGGTAGTAGACGAAATTTGGATAGGCGATTGAGACGAAAGGAAAAGTTGCTGGATTTTTTAATTGAAAATAAATTAATTTCTCAGAATAAAGATGAAAGGTTGAAATTAAAAGAATTAAATCCCTATGAGTTGAGGGCAAGAGGACTTGATGAAAAGTTGACATTGGATGAACTAAGCAGGGCTTTAATTCATATTAATCAAAGAAGAGGGTTTTTAAGTAATAGAAAATCTGACAAGCAACAGAAGGACAGTAGTGATATGAAGGCTGCTATGAAGGAAACTGTTGAAAAAATAAAAAATGATGGCTATAGAACACTTGGCGAATATTTGTATTCTCTGCAAAAAGATGACGACCATAGCTTGCTAAGGGTAAAGTCGGAGGAGGTTAAAAAAGAGAGAACGGTAAAGGATAGAAAAAAAAAAAAAACAAAAATTGTTAACACCACAGAATATAACTATTTTCCAAGTAGACAACTATATATTGATGAGGTTAATTTAATTTTAAATAAGCAAAGTGAATTTTATCCGCAGCTTAATGATAAAATTTTTGATAAAGACTTAAATAAAGAAATTTCTATAAAAGATAAGATTGCTGATATTATTTTCTATCAACGAAAATTGAGACCGCAGGAAGTAGGAAAATGCCAGTTTGAGGATGGCGAATATAGGTGTCCAAAGGCAAGTCCACTATTTCAGGAATATAGGATCTTATGCGAGTTGAATAATTTAGAGCTATGTGATTTTAATGATGGCATTTGTTTGTCTGGTGAAGATAGAGAAAAAATAAAGCAAATGTTGATGTCTCAAAAAGAAGCAAAATTCTCTGCTATGAGAAAAAAGTTGAATATTGGGGCTAATATATTGTTTAATCTTGAAAGTGAAGAAAGAGATAAACTTGAAGGCAATAAAACAAGCTATGAACTATCTAAAAAAGGAAATTTTGGCGAATTATGGCAAAAAATTGACGAGGATAAAAGGGAGGAAATTATAGACAAGCTATTAAATGAAGAAAATGAGGATGAGTTGACAAAATATTTAAAAGATAATTTTGTTGAATTAACGGAAGAACAGATTGAAAATATTAAAAATGCCAATTTGCCTGATGGTTATTCTAGTTTGAGTTTAAAAGCTATAAAGAAGTTGATGCCATATTTGAGAGATGGAAAAAGATATGACGAGGCTTGTGAGATAGTTTATGGTTCTCACTCTGCAAAAAACAATAACCTAAATTTAAATGAATTGCCCTATTATGGCGAGATTTTAAAAACTCATGTGATAGGCGGAACTACTGATAGTCAAGATAAGGATAATCCAGAAAAATATATAGGCAAGAATACAAACCCAACAGTTCATATAGGGTTGAACCAGTTAAGATATTGTATCAACAAAATTATAAAGGAGAAAGGCAAACCAGAATATATAGCTATTGAGTTAGCCAGAGATTTGAAACTAAATAAAAAAGAAAAGGCGAAATTAAAATCGGAGCAGGAACAAAATATCAAAGATAATAAAAGAATAAATGAAGAATTAGAAAAATTGGGACTTCCTCAAAATTATGACAATAGGATGTTGTATAAAATTTGGGAGAGATTATCTCTAAAAGATGTAAATAAAAGGTGCTGTCCTTTTTGTGGTAAGCCAATTTCTGCGACCGATTTATTTAGTGGAATATTTCATATAGAGCATCTATTGCCATTTTCAAGAACCTATGACGACAGCATAAACAACAAGGTTATAGCCTGTTCGTCCTGTAATGCTGAAAAAGGTAATAGATCACCATTTGAAGCATGGGGACATGATCCAGAAAAATATAACAAAATAATGGCAAGGGCTGAGCTTTTGCCTAAAAAAGTTCAATGGCGGTTTGAGAAAAATGCTATGGAAAAGTTTAATGATGAAAATAAAATTTTGGCAAGGATGTTGTCGGATACACAGTATTTATCAAAAGTTGCCTGTGAATATTTGAGTTGTCTATATCCAGATGATGGCAAAAAACATATAAGAACAATACCGGGACAGCTTACAGAAAAATTAAGGCACCATTGGGGGCTGAATAGATTAATAAGCGGTGATGACGAAATTAAAGACAGAAAGGATCACAGACACCACGCCATAGACGCTTTTGTTGTTGCCTGCACCAACCAATCAACGCTGAATAAAATTTCAAAAGCGTCAGGTCAAAGATATATTAAAAAAACTGATAAATTAATAGAAAATCTAGAACCGCCTTTTGAAAATTTTAATCTACATGATATGCAAAGAGTTGTTGATAGTATTATAATATCTTTTAAGGAAGACCACAAAGGATTAAAACAAGCAAAGGATAAAAATGGAACAATAGCACAGCTGCATAATGAGACGAATTATGGACTTGTAAATGACAATATGTTAGCAACAAGAATAAAAATTATAAATGTTGTCCCAGATCAGCAGTATAATATCAAAAAGGTTTTAAAAAATATAGATTCAATAGCACAAAAGACAATAAGAAAAAGTTTATTTGATAAAATTGTAAAAAATGATAAAATAAGCGATTTTTTAACAAAAGAATATCATATAAAAGATGGTGATAAAAAGACAAAAGTTATAGATCTATTAGCTGAAAATTTAGAATATAAGGAAAAAGATGAGATAAAAAGAATTATTCAAAATTATTCAAATGAGACTGGTATAAAAAGGGTTAGGGTTCATGAAAATTTTAATGAAGATAGTTTTGTAAAATTCAATCTAAAATCAAATTTTGAAAAAACTTTTGGTTCTGATATAGAAAAAACTAGATCTAAACTTATGGAGAGAAGTTATAAATATGCACAAACGGATGGAAATTATTGTGCAGAAATCTATATGCCAAACAGAGGGAAAAATCAAGGCAAATGGTGTGTAGAGATAATTTCCAATTTTGATGCCCATAGGAAGAATTTTGTTCCAAAATGGAGAAGGGAAGAGCCAGAGGCAAAGCTGGTTATGAGGTTGTTTATTAATGATATGTTAGAGATTGAAATTAATAAAAACAATGATGGTTCTGCTATTAAGAAATTGTTGCCTTTTGCGGTTGATAATAAAGTTATAACTAGGGTTAAAAAAATGACAAATGGAATAATTTATTTGCGGCCGCATAATATAGCAAAAGAAATTAAAGCTGATGAATTTTCTTGGCAGGGCACAGGCGATGGACTACAAACCGCAAATGCCAAAAAAGTAAGAATCTCGCCTCTCGGCAAAATAACCTATTTAAAAAAATAGTTTATCAATGGGACTTTCTGTCCCATTTTTACTAACAACAATTTTTATTATGATTGGACGAATTATAGAAATCTCAACCAACAACAAACACCTATCCATTGACAGAGGATTTTTAGTCGTATCGGAGGACAAACAAGAGGTAGGACGAATTGCACTTGATACAATAGAGGCTGTAATTGTATATGCTCACGGAATAACTTACAGCAATAACGTTTTAGTAAAATTAGCAGAACAAAAAAGCCCGCTGGTCATATGCAGTCAAAATTTTTTGCCAACTTCAATTTTGATACCAATAGATGGAAATTACACGCAAGCAGGCATTATGGATGCACAGATTCAAGCTACTGAACCAACTAGAAAAAGATTGTGGCAGCAGATAGTTAAAATTAAAATTCTGCAGCAGGCGTCGGTTTTAGAATTTCTTGGAAAGCCCAATAAATTTTTGAGGGAATTGGCAAAAAATGTTAAAAGTGGAGACACAGACAATAAAGAAGGCGAAGGTGCTAGAAAATATTTTCCATTGCTTTTTGGTAAGGATTTTATAAGAGACAGAGATAAAGATGGAATTAATACGCTTTTAAATTATGGCTATATAATATTAAGAAGTGCGACAGCAAGAGCTATTATTGCTGCTGGACTGCATCCAACATTGGGACTGCACCATAAAAATCAATATAATACATTTAGACTTGCTGACGACCTTATGGAACCATTTAGACCATTAGTTGATATAGTTGTATATAAACTAATAAACGAAGGTAAAATAGAATTAAATAGAGAAAATAAATCAACATTAGTGAATATACTATCAAAAAATATGCCGGCATTAATTGGCTATACAGAAACCGGTTTTTGCATACAAACATTAGCAACTTCACTAGCACAAGTATTTTTAGGCAAACGAAACGATTTAGAGTTGCCTTTTATAATGGAAAAAGAACATTGGAACGAATTTTTATGCAACTAAACAAATACAAAATTATGTGGATGATGGTATTATTTGATCTGCCAGTATCTGGCGAAGGCGAAGCAAAAAAAGCAAGTATTTTTAGAAAAGCTTTGCTTGACTTAGGTTTCGAAATGAGCCAATTTTCAGTCTATTGCAGATTTTTTCCAGACAGACAAAAGGCAGAGCCATATATAAAAAAAATAAAAGAAAAAGTCCCGCCAAATGGCAATGTTAGCATATTATTTTTTACAGATAAACAGTTTGGGGACATTATAAATATTCACAATCGGCAAGTTAAAGAAACAAAAAATGCACCGGAACAGTTGTGTTTGTTTTGACATAGCTAATATTTGATATGGTATATATTTATTAGTAGTGCTAATAAGTGCACATCTAGTAGACAAAAATTTAGGATTTTTTTGTAAAAAGTAACTATTTTTTGCAAAAAATTTTATAAAAAAATAACCATAAAGTATTGATAAATCAATGTTCTTTATGGTTAATATTTTAGCAAATATATTTTTATAGTCAAGCTATAACTATTTGTCAACTATGTTTATATCTTTATTTATTTTAGCAAATATATCTTTATACTCAATCTATAACTTACCAAA
>CALXXG010000114.1 GCA_944392625.1 uncultured Rickettsiales bacterium | reverse complement strand
TATACCCCTGACATAGACTATGATAACTCCTTTGATGACTACGCCAGCGACCGCGAAGGCTATGAAGGAAATAACGATTATTCATGGAGCGAATATGCTTCATCTAAAAATCATAATACCGATGAACAATTTGATAAAGCAATTAAAAACTGTGACTATAATGTAGCTTGGTCTAATCCTAATTTTGAGCTTTGGCTATTAGCACATTTTAAGAAAGTAAATAGATATGTTTCAAAAGATGATGTAGTACAAGAACTTAGCAAAGAATTTCAGAAAAAAGGACTAGGTGATTATACTAAAAACGATACAAATATATTCGATAAAGTTACTAGCGAAGGAAAGTTACATACTGCGATAAAAAATTGCGAATATATGGAAGAATTAAATAAAGATGGACAAGCATCACAAAGAAATCCAATGACTAAAATGTACAAAATTATTGACGGATTAAAAGAATATTTAGAATAAATAGAATAAAAGTTGTATATTAATTTTCACTTTTTTACATATTATTAATACTAATGTAAAGGGGTGAAAAGGAAATGAGGATAAAGATGGAGAATAGTAATACACTAATAGGAACAGCAATGTTAACAGCAATATGGGATCAAACTCATAAAGATAATCTAGAATTATTAAAACCATTTATAATATATTTAATTGGAAAAAGTACTAATATTCAAGATGAAATAAACATATCACAGATTATTAAGGAAATGGATGAAGAGTTTGGATTTCCTAATATTCCAAAAGCAGTAATAATAAAAATATTTAATAGAATGAAAAAGATACTTTTAAGAAAAAATAAAAAGTTTTATTTAATTAAAGATTTAAGTAAAGAAGTAAAAGAATTTGTTGAGAATAAGAATCAAATAAGGGATGAATCTGATAAAGTAATCAATAATTTAATGGAATATTTAAAAAAGTGTCATAATAATTTTGAAAAAATCACAATGGATGAGACAAAAAAACTACTAAATGTTTTTCTTGAAAAGAATGGATTCATTACCATAGAAAATATTGAAAATCTAAAGAATGTTGGTGAATATAAAACAGATCAAGCCAACTATTATATAGCCAAATTTATTCTTAATGAAAATGAGAAAAATACAAGAATTTTCGAGGGTATATATAAAATTGTATGTGGATTTATGTTAGCGAATACAATATATATACAAGTGGAAAATGATAACAAAGCATCTTTAAAAAATTTAGATTGCTATTTAGATACTCCACTAATTTTAAGCATATTAGAATTAAAAACCGAAGAACAAAATAACTCAGCTAAATTATTAGTGGATTTATTAGAAAAAAAGCAAGCAAAAATAAAATGTTTTGAACATAATTATAAAGAAGTATATTCTATAATATATGCTTATAAAGAAAATATAGGTAAATTTAAAGAAAAGACATTAGAAGGACTAGATGTAAAAAAATATACCTATACTGATGTAGAAAGGCTATTAGATAATTTAAAGAACATATTAAAGAAAAAACATATAGAAATTGAAGAAAAACCAAGTTATGATGATTATAATATAGTAATAGATGAACAAGGATTAGAAGAATTTTTGAAGGAAAAGTATAAAGATAAAATTGAGAAAAAAGAAAAAGTTTTAGGTCCTGATATAGATTCAATTTCAGCAATATCAAGATTAAGAAAAGGGAAAAATGTTACAAAGCTAGAAGAAAGTAAGGCTATATTTGTTACTACGAATTATGATTTAATAAAATACTCAAATTTATTTTTAAATAAAAGTGAGTTTGGAGAAATAAGTTATAGTATAAGTGATATAGAATTAACTACAATATTATGGCTAAAAACATTTAAAACAAATCCTGATTTACCTAAATTTAAATTAATAGAAAATGCTAGGTTGTCATTAGAACCAAATAGCCAGATTATGGAGAGATTCAAAGATGTTATAGAAAAAATGAAAGAAGAGGAATTAATTAATGATACAGATGTACTAGAGAATTTAAAGACAAATATATATTATAAAACAGAATTAATGGAAAAAATACAAGGTGATGGTGATAACTTGACCGATGATATAGTTAGAGGAATAATTGATAAGAAAACCGAAAACTTACAAATAGAATTAGATGTTGCTAAAGAAAAAATTATTCAATTAGAAAAGGAAAAAGAAGTAAATGAGAATAAAAGAAAAATTTCGAGAAAAATGATTGAAGAAGAATGTAAAAACAAAGCACATAAAATTAGTAAGTGGCTTGGAAAAATATTGAGGATATTAATATATGCAATATTTTTACTATTATTAAGTTATTGTTGCTATATTACCTATATAGACATAATAGAAGGACAAGAAAACATTAGTGTTTCTACAATAATGTTATTTATAATTGCTATTACCGGAATTATTGATATGAGTTGCTCGAAGATGAATTTTATTATAAAATTCCTAAAGAAAAATCAAAACAATGTGCAAGAGTATTTTTACAATAAATTTATGAAGCTAGAAAAGAATAAGCGAAAAGATTTGTATAATTAGTTAAAAGTGTGAAAGTTGCTATCAAAGATAAAAGCTAAATTTCACACTTTGACTATTATTTTCCTATTATATATTTTTAAAAGATTTTCACCAATTTGAAAAAAGTACCTAAAAATCCAAAGTTTTTTCAAAATTTTGAAAAAACTTTGGATTAATTTTAACTATTTATCAATACAGCCAATAATCAATTCAACACCATCACAAAAACCACTTCTATAATACTTCTCATTCCAATAAACAATATAATCTAAAAAGCTAGAATTAAGCAATTCAAGTTGTTTTTCTACAAACTTTTTATTCTGTTTAGGAATACTATTTAAAATCTTTTCAGAAATCTCATCAAATTTAACAGTATGTTTTCTATCTTCATCATTAACAAAAGCAAGATCTGTTTCCTCTCTAAAACATAACCATTCTTTTAAAATATCATCATTAACTTCTCTAAAATTATTCATAATCAAAACCTCCATAAATTTATTAAAATAATTGGGCTCAAAATGGGCACACAGCCCACAAAAATTAACCCAAAATCACACAAATTTACAAAGTTAAAAAATTGGGCACACCAAATATAC
>CALXXG010000113.1 GCA_944392625.1 uncultured Rickettsiales bacterium | reverse complement strand
TACATTTCTAACTTAATAAAAATTCTAATTTTGGAAAAGTGTTAGAACTTTTGTTAGAACTTTGACTATTTTTAAAATTAAAACACCAAGTTTGAATCTTCCGAAACACTTGGTGTTCTAATGGTGCGAACAACGTAGATATCTACAACTTTTTTCACGCCTTTAACGATTGATACAAATATCAATCAATTTATTTAAGTATATCATATTTTTGATAAATTACAATAAATTTATAACAAAATTTTAAAAAAAGTTTAGACAAGTTTACAAAAACCGAAGTGAGCAAGATTATCTTGCCCACTTCTTCAATATTCAGTTGTAACGTTGTTCAGAAGATATCGCCCATGTATGCGTCCACTCCATTTTCGATGAGCGCCATATTGAGATTCCAGCCATCATCAACAACTTTGTTATATCTGGTGAGAATCTCATCAGGATTCATCGTTGTATCTTCTTTGATACTTGCTTTAGCATATCCTTCTGCTCGTCCGAAAGTAAAGAAACCACCAAACATAGGACTAAATGCTGTCCAACAGCCATCTCTTTCCAAATTCGGAAAACAGTAAAGAAGAGGAGAAAGCTCACGCTCGGTAGACATCTTCAGATATACCAAGTTATTGTTGGCTTCATCATATTTGCCATGAATGTATCTTTCGGTATCATAGTGAGATGAATATTGTTCCTCCATATACCCCTTAATCTGTCCAGACTCTTCAAGTACAAAGTACCCCTTAAAGTCCGCTGGTAATTGGCTGTACCGTCCATTTTGCTGGAACTTGCCTTCAATACTGAATACTCTCATAATGTTTTCCTCCTAACAATTGTTTTTCGAGAATTTACCAATTTGCTATTCTTATTGTAGTTCGCATAGCTACGAATAATAACGGAATTATTATATCATTATTTACATAATTTTTCAATAGTTTTACTCATTTTTATGGGTTTTAGCTTGTTTGTAGATACTTTACAAAAATATCTTAATAATATAATTATAACAAAACATATTTTATTGCTTTATTAAAAGCATATATTCTCTAAAAAATCTACTATATATTTATACAATTCTTCTATATTTATTTTATCTAATTTAAAAACAAAAGACATATCCTTATCTTTTTCTGTAAAATTTAAAATTTCTGGGTTTGAATTAGCAATACTAATAAAACTTTCTCCATATCCGTGTTTATATACATTTATAATCTTTCTGTATAAATCTATCCCCTTTTTTATTTCAGTGTCAATTTCGTAACCTAGTTCATGTTCCAATATTTGTATAACTGTAAAAATATTAGAACATTTAGTAAAATCTTTAAAATTACTTTCTAAAAATATAACCATTTCCTTTTCGAAAAACAAGTACATTTGCATTAAAAAGTCAAAAGTTAAATTATATTTAATTTGTTTATAAATATATAACTTTTCATGGCTTTGATAAAAGAATTCAATTACTAGTTCTTTATTATTAGCAACATCTTCAACTTCCACATCTTTGGCTATTTCGGACCATTCTATTATTCCAGAATCTATCATTTCAGACATTTTTTCTAAACTAGGAGAAAACACTGAATATAAAAATTTATTTATTATATCTTTCTGTTTTTCTTCTAATTCTTCTGTTGCT
Organism: uncultured Rickettsiales bacterium; assembly: GCA_944392625.1. Lineage (GTDB taxonomy): Bacteria > Pseudomonadota > Alphaproteobacteria > Rickettsiales > UBA1997 > CALXSC01. The sequence continues at coordinate 2,106 of CALXXG010000113.1, read as the reverse complement.
TTTAGAGGTAATGATTTTTGTATTATTTTGTCTTCAGAATATTCTAAAATAATATTTGAATATTCTAATTTGATGAAATCAATCATTCTTATTATTTTATCTTTATAGATTTTAAATTTATCTTTCATAAAAACTTCCTTAATACTATTATTAGTTATTTGCTATTATTTTGAATTTTTGCTATTGATAAAATAAATTCTGACATTATAGTTGCTGAATTAACTGCCAATATTGTATGATGTGACTCTATATTAATTCTTTTAGTTCCTAATCCATGTGAATCACCACCATTATTTCTCATTTCAGCCATAGCATGTACAATATTTTCTAAGCCTGATAATAATTTATTAATTCTTTTATCCATATTACTATCCGTATGCATATTATATAAATCCTTAACTTGTTTATATAATTTACCAATATCTCCACTAGCCGAAGGTTCTTCCTTTTTCATCTCTATTACATAACAAAACGTTTCTTCCAGAATAGTTCTTGCTTTCGTTATAGCACTATCAAAATTCCCATTATTTATATCTTTAATAGCTCTTTCAGATATACTTTTTATATATTCACTATCAATTATTTTTAAATTAGGAGTTTCTATATTAACATTGTTATTAATACTAACTAAAGAAAAGTTTTTTCCATCCTTCACTAATTTATTACCACCAAAATATAATTTTGAATTAATACATTCTATTACTTTTTCTACAATATATTTATGAACATTTTTTATATCATCAACACTTTTTAGATTATTTAAAATATGCATAAAATGTTCTTTACTAAACATATAACCTAATAATTGATTAATTTTATTTTCTTTTATTACATACTCTAATAAATTATCTAAATATTTCCATCTACTTTGATTTGGTTTTCCATCCCAATAATATATTTGAGGTAATCCAAAATCAGTAGAAAGATTACACAAATCTGGTCCAGTTAAATATGGCATTGCAATCCTTATATTATCTTTTTTTTCTATTTCATAATCTCCATCTAATATAGAAATAATTTCTTTACTTCTTAATAACTCAAATTTAGACTGTTCCAAATATTACTCACATCCTTTCACGCTCTATTATATTACATTATTAATAAATCTTCAATTTATTTGATTATAACTAACATACATTTATAAATTTTTAATAAATTGGACTAATTTATATTATTAAATAAATACAAAGCAACTTTATTTTGTTCTGTTGTTTCCATTTCCATAAGTTTAGCCATTGCAAACATTACCAGTTTATATTTTGCAAAGTTTATTAAAGTTGTCCTATATTCTTCATCAATGTCTTTTAGCATATTGTCAAATTTTTCATAATATTCTTTAGTGTTGTATATAAGCCCTGACCATTTGCTTTGGCTCATACATATTGCTAATCTTAATTTATCTTTTATATCCATATCATTTATCATATTTATTAAATATTCAACTTTTTCGTTTTCCATATTCTAATTACCTCCATATTAAAATCTTGTATTGTTTTTCTTCCTGTTATTTTTATCATTATTTATATCATCTTTTGTTTTTACTTTTCTAGCTATATTATTTGCAATATCATTTTCATCATCAGTAAATATTTCATTTTTATATAGGTCATCACTAACAATTTTGTAGTTATTATCTTTATCATAGCAAATTCTTTTGTGAAAATGTCCCATAATGCTATGCCAAAATTCTTTGAATCTGTGTAATTTGGCTTTTATGCTTTCTTTTTCTTCTCGTAATTTACCAATAATTTTATCTTTAGCAGATAATTCACCTTTTAAATTATAACTCTCTTTATCTTTTTCTTCTATTTGATATTTAAGAGAACAATTTTCTTTTTCTATTTCAAAAGCACTATGTTCAAAATCTCTAATAGCAATATTTAAGTCATTTACACTTCTAACTATTTTAGTAGTATCTTTTACATCTTTAGTAAAGTTTTTGATTTTTTCAATATCTTCGTTAGAAATAACCATATTATTTTTGCTAAACTTAGCAGGTTTTAACTTGTCTAATATTTGATTTATATCTTTTGTTGTATTATCAAGTTTGTCAGTTTGTTTATTAGCTTTACCAAGTTTTTTCTCTTTTTCAGCAAGATGCTTTTT
>CALXXG010000112.1 GCA_944392625.1 uncultured Rickettsiales bacterium | reverse complement strand
GATGTTTCCGTATCAACATCATAATCGGTTATACCTTCTCTATTAAGATCAAACCATGGTGCATTAGACTCCTTAATATTCGTAGCATAATCACTTTCAGAAATAGTGCTATCACCAAAATCCCCCATAGTTCCCGTATTATCCGGATCACCCGGCAATCTACAAAAAAAAAAAAAATAGGTATTAACTGCCTGCATATATCCTCTAGCTTCATTCATTACTGCTCTAGCCCTAGCAGATTCTATAAGAGACTGTCCACTTGTAATGCCTGCTACTAATAGTCCTATTATTATAAGAACAATTGAAAGTTCAATTAAAGAAAATCCTGATGTTTTATTACTATTGTTATTTTTATTTTTTATACTAAAATACTGTATGCAATTATTACTATTTAAGTCTTGCATTTATTATATCCATTAATTATTAATATATTTTTACTATATATAAAATAAAAGTATAAAAAACAAGGGATATATGAGAAATTATAAATTACCTAAAATAGTTTTTATATATTGATTTTTTATATTTTATTTCATAAATTAAATATATATATTTTTTGTTGTGGGAGAATTATGATAATACCAATGCTTAAAGAGGCATGGATTTCAATTGTTTCAAATAAACTTAGATCATTTTTAACGATTTTAGGTGTTGTTATAGGTGTATGTGCTGTAGTTTTAATGGTTGCTACAGGACAAGCAGTTCAACTAGAAATAGATAAACAATTGGAAGGTATAGGCGGAAATATGATGTTGATTGTGCCCGCATCAACTAATAGAGGCGGTGTCAGAAGCGGAAGAGGCGGTTGGCCAAGCTTAACAATGCAGGATATGGAAGCTGTAAAAAAAATAAAAAATGTAGTTAATGTTGCGCCATTGGTTACATCAAAATATCAGGTTGTTGTTGGTGCAAATAATTGGAATACAACAGTTAATGGAACAAATCCAGAATATTTGGATATACATGATTATGAGATAGAAAGAGGAATTATGTTTACTAATAGGGATGTTTATGCTGGAACTCCCTATGCGGTTATAGGTCAAACAATTGTAAATGAATTATTTCCCTATGGAGAAGATCCACTTGGAAAAGATATTAGAATAAAAGGTGTTCCTTTTAAAATAATTGGCATACTAAAAGAAAAAGGTGCTGATTCTGCAGGAAATGATAGGGATGATATAATATTGCTGCCTGTAAAATCATTTAAGTCAAGGTTAACAAGCAATAGATTTCCAGACAGGGTAGCTATATTTTTCTTAACATTTGATGATGCAAAAAATATGAAAATGGTTGAAAGAAGAATACAGACACTTCTTGAAATTAGGCATAAGATTGCTACAAACGCTAATCCAGATTTTGAAATTATAAATTTAACTGAAATGGTACAAAGAATCAGTATGATAGGCTTTATATTGGCGGTATTATTAGCTTCTGTTGCTTCAATTTCATTGTTTGTTGGTAGTATAGGCATTATGAATATGATGTTAACTTCTGTTACGGAGAGAACAAAAGAAATAGGCATCAGAAAGGCCATAGGTGCACCCAATAGGAGTATATTATTTCAATTTTTAATTGAGTCTATATTAATATCAGCTATGGGAAGCTTATTAGGCATGGTTATAGGCATAGCTACAGCTATAACGGCTGCGCATGTTTTAGAAAGAGAGGTGCCAATTAGTGTGCTTACAATTGTTGTCTCAATATTTGCTGCTGTATTTGTTGGTATAGTATCCGGCATTGTTCCAGCTATAAAAGCTACAAAACTAAATCCAATTGATGCTTTAAGATATCAATAATAATATATTTGTGTAATATATTGAAAATAAAATTAAAAAAATTATAATTAATTATATGTATAATTTTTGTAGTTTTTAGTATTGATGCTTTTTGAAAATAATTTAACACAACCTTTAGCTGATAAAATAAGACCAAATGATTTTCAAGAAATAACAGGGCAAGACCATTTATTTGGGGAAAATGGCATTATAACACGAATTGTTAATAGTGGAAAAATACCATCAATGATTTTATGGGGGCCTGCGGGGTGTGGAAAAACTACAACTGCAAAAATTTTAGCAAAAAGAAGCGGCTTGCAAATAGAGTTTTTGTCAGCAACCAACAGTGGAGCTGCAGATTTAAGAAATGTTTTTGAAAAAGCTGAAAAATTAAAAAAAGATGGAAAAGGCACTATATTATTGATTGATGAAATACATTGTTTCAAAAGAAATCAACAGGATTTATTCCTACCATATATAGAAAATGGAACTATAACGCTTATTGGCGCAACGACTGAAAATCCATCGTTTGAATTAAATTCCGCTTTATTGTCAAGATGCCGTTTAATAATATTTAATTCTTTAGATAGAGAAGCTTTGATGAATTTGATAGCTAGGGCAGAACAAAAAGAAGATAAAAAGCTGCCAATTACAGAAGATGCAAAGCAAACATTATGTGACATATCGGGTGCTGATGGTAGATATTTATTAAATATGTGTGAAGAATTATTTAATGCAAATTTAAAAAAAGAATTGAATAGCAATGAATTGCTAAGCTTTTTACAAAGAAAAACGGCCAACTATGATAAATCAAGAGATGGGCATTACAATTTAATTAGCGCTTTGCATAAATCTGTTAGAGGCTCTGACGTTCAAGCCGCATTGTATTGGTGTGCTAGAATGATGATAGCCGGCGAAGATCCACACTATTTATTTAGAAGATTAACAAGAATGGCAATGGAAGACATAGGCATGGCAGATCCTAATGCTTTAGTTCAGGCTGTAAATGCAAGACAGGCCTACGATTTTTTAGGGAGTCCGGAGGGTGATATTGCAATAACCAATCTTGTAATTTATTTAGCAAACTGTCCAAAATCTAATTCTGGAGAAATTGCAATAAATGGCGTTATGCAAGCTGTTAAAGGCCATTCCTATAATCCGCCAAAACATATCTTAAATGCTCCAACAAAAATGATGAAGGAAATTGGATATAGTGATGGCTATATATATGATCATGACACTCCAAACTGTTTTTCTGGACAGGATTATTTTCCTTCAGAATATCCAAGAAGAATATTTTATACACCAAATGAAAGAGGTTTTGAAAGAGAAATTAAAAAGAGAATTGACTATTGGGAAGATTTAAGAAAAAAACTAAACTTCAAAAAGTAATATAAATATTTTTTATTAAAGATAAAATAATTAATTTATATAAAATATTTTATATAAAAAAGTTAAAAAATACTTGAAATTAAAATTTTAAGTTGTAAAATTAAGTTGTTTTCAACTAACACTTGAAAATATGTGCGGGAACCTTTAGTTATGTCCAGAACCTTTTAGGTTTAAAAATTAAAGGGATTGCGTAAGCAAACTGTCTGAATCCCGCACTTAAATTTCTAGCCTACTCCTATATTAATCATACCTAAATTTAGACTAGAAATTTAATATCTATTTTTTCCCAATTATTTTAATTTCCCATTCTAAATCTATATTTTGTTTATTTTTTGCATCTTTTTTTATTAATTCTCCTAATTCTTCTAAACTATTTGCAGTTGCAGTTCCAGTATTAATCATAAAGTTTGCATGTTTTTCTGACATTTTAGCGCCGTTTATTTCTTTGTCTTGATATCCTAGTTCTTGAATTATTTTCCAAGCTGGTTTATCTGGTGGATTTTTAAAAGTTGATCCACAAGTTTTAACTCCTTGAGGTTGTGTTGAATTTCTTTTTATTATCATTTCATTGTATTTTGATTCAATATTATCTTTTGAATCTTTTATATCTGCTTTAAAATAAGCCTTTACAAATATCAGATTTTGTGGTAAATTATTCTTTCTATATTGAAAGTTACAGTCTTCAACTTTAAAATTTTTTAAATTCCCATTAAAATCTACTGCATCAATTGAAATTAAAATATCTTTTGTCTCTGAACCATAACAACCAGCGTTGCCTCTAATAGCGCCACCAACAGTACCTGGTATTGTGCCTAAAAATTCAAAATTAGCTATATTGTGACTCTTTGCAAAATTATAAAGTTGTGAATTTAATAACCCACATTCAACTTCAATTATATTATTTTTTAGGCTAATGTTTTTAAACGTATCTTTAATAATTATAACAACTCCGTCTATTCCTCCGTCCCTAATGAGTAAGTTTGAACCACCGCCAATTATTGTGATTGGCATATTTTTATCAATTTCCTTTAAAAATACTTGTAAATCACTTAAATCGTTTGGTTTAAAGACTATATCTGCATTTCCACCAACATTAAACCATGTATATTTTGATAAATTATGATTGTAAAATATTTTTCCATTAACGTTTGGAACTTTTATCATTATGCTTCTCCAAAATTTTTTCTATTGTATTATTTAATTTATCGGCAACTACATCAATGCTATACTCACTTTTTACTAAATCATATCCGTTTTTAGCAATTTTTTTTGCCAAATCTATATTATTCATCATTTCAATCATTTTATTAGCTAATTCGTTAACATTTCCGGGTTCAAATGTTATTGCAGCATTTGAATCTTTAAATATCTCTTTTGGTCCTTCCGCTAATGATGAAATTATGGGCTTGCTATAGGACATAGCTTCCAATAAAACTATTCCAAATGGTTCATATTTAGATGGTAGAACAAAAATATCTATATTATTATAAAAGTCATCTATATCATCTACCCAGCCTGTAAATTCAACATAATCTTTGAGACATGCGCATCTAACTAAACGTTTTATTTTTTTATATTCTTCAATATACTGTAATTGCGGACTTCCTGCAATTTTTGCTCTAAAATCTATGCCTTTTTCTTTTAATATATTACAAGCTTCAATAAATATAGGAAATCCCTTCATTGGATCAAACCTGCCAATTATACCAAATATTGGCGGATTTGAAAAACTGTTAAGTTCTTTGTATTCTCTATTAAATGAAATACAGTTTGGTATGACAAAAATTTTATCTTTATTAAAACCTTCTTTTATAAAAATATCTTTTTGATATTGCGTGATTGAAAAAATATAATCAGCTCTATTTACTATTTTTGTTTTTTCGTTATGGCATACTGCAATTACAGGTATACCTAACAATTTTCCAATACTTACAAATAATGTAAGAATTTTTTTACTATGAACTATTATTATATCGGGTTTTATTGATGCTATTGAAATTAAATAAATAGGAAATAATAAAAAAGTTGGATGAAAAAATGTTGAAGATAAATATGTAACATTTTTTATTTGCTTTATTCTATTTTTTATTTTTCCTCTTTTATTATAGAATGCAAATACATCATTTCCTTTTAAAGCTAAAGCTTCATTATAGTCTAAAAATGCTTGTTCTACACCACCAAGCTGCTTGCTGCTCATTATATTAACTACTCTCATAAGGTCTCCTTTATTAATTTTTCCCACATTTCTAAAATTTTTTCTTTATTATAATTTTTCATATCGTTTCTAGCGTTAGTTCCTAATTTTTTTCTTAAATCTTTGTTTATAATAAGTTCTTCTAATTTACTTGCAAAATCTTGTGAACTATCCTCTGATAACAATCCGTTTTTATTGTTAACAATTAATTCATTTACAGCTGGTGCTGTTTTTAATCCAATAGATGGCAATCCAACTGCCATTGCTTCAGTAAGTGCCAGAGGAAAACCTTCAAATAAAGATGGAAAAGCAAAAATATCTGAATTCTTTAATTCTTTTAAAGGCTCTTTAGTTGTCCCCTTAAAAATTATTCTATCCTTTAGTTGATATTTATTTATTAAATTTTTTAAAACAGAAATATATTTTTTATCTGGATTGCCCCAAATATTAACATTCCAATTTTTATATTTATTTGCTAATAGAGAAAAAGCTTTTATTAACAATTCTTGATTTTTTACATAATTTATTCTTGCTATATTTATTATTGTATATTTTTCTTTATCAGCGTGTTCCGCTATATTTTCTTCACTAATTTGTGGTACTGAGTTCGGTATTACAACAACTTTGCCATTATAATAAGGCTTTATAAGATCCACATAGCTTGGCATTAGAACCTGACAAACTTTTACATTGTTCATTAGATTTAATGTCATTTTTAAAACCTTTTTTGATTTTCTTGCAAAAATGTTCCATGGAACATTGTGTATCATTTGTATTATTGGTGCTTTATATTTGTGTGAGTAACATAGCTCTAGAAGATCAGACGGATTCGCTAAAATTATTAGATCTGGTTTTATTTTATCTATACTGTTATAAACTATATCTGATGTATATTTGTAATTGTTAAAATTTTTAAATTTTTCTAAAAAAGGTGTTGATTTTATAAGTTTAAAAATAAATTTTTTAAAGCCTTTAAAATTTGTACCACCAATATTTATAAATTTTACTTTGTTTGATAGGTTAAAAAATGGTTTTCCTTTTTTATTTTCGTTTGTCATAAAAGTTACATCATAGCCTTTTTCTGCTAATTCAGAAGAAAGGAAACATAAAACTTTTTCTGTCCCTCCACCACTGTTTATAACATCACTTCTCTGATAAAATAAAATTTTCATAATCTATAATATAAATTTATAAAAAACTTTATAAACTATTGAAAATTTAATAATAAAATAGTTTAAAGTCAATTCATTTTAAATGATAATTTATAAAAACTATTGATTTTATAATTGTTTTATATATAAAGTATAAATACTATTAATAAATTTTAATCAATGCAAACAGTAAGTGTAGTTGGTGCTGGAAGATGGGGAACATTTTTAGCGTGGTATTTGGTGAATTATAAAAATCACAAAAATGTTTTACTCTATGGTTTGGAAAATTCTCCAACATTTAAAGGATTAAAAGAAAATAGAAAAAATGAATATTTAGAAATTCCAAATGAAATTTTTTTAACATCAGATTTAGAACAAACATTGCAGTCTGACTATATTATAATTTCAATAGATGCTCAAAATTTAAATGACTTTTCATTAAATTTAAATAATTTTGATGTGAATGGAAAGACGTTTATACTTGCAATGAAGGGTATAGATATAAAGACTAGAAAAAGATTGTCTCAAATAATGTTAGATAACATAAAACAAAATATAAATGTATCTGTTTTATTAGGACCTGGACATGTTCAAGATTATAAAAGAGGAATTCCAAATTGTGCTGTAATAGATAGCAATAGTGAAGAAACAAAACAGAGAGTTATAGATTTATTAAGAAGTCCTTTAATGAGACTTTATTATGGTGTTGACTTAATTGGAAATGAAATAGGTGGTGCCTATAAAAATGTTATAGGTATAGCTGCTGGCATGCTTGATGCATTAGGATGGTGCAGCTTAAAAGGGGCATTAATGTCAAGATCTGTTGTTGAAGTTGGTAGATTTATTGAAAAATGTGGTGGAAATTTAAGAAGCGCAAGTGGTTTGGCATTTTTAGGAGATTTTGAAGCAACATTGTTTTCAAAACACAGTAATAATAGGCTTTTTGGCGAATTATTTATAAAAGGAGAAAAAACTACAAAGAACTGTGAAGGTTATTATACTTTAAAAGCTGTATATGAAATGGGTAAAGAATTTAATATTGAATTGCCAATTACTAATACTTTATACGGTATAATATATGAAAAAAAATCTATTGAAGAAGGATTAAATTGTTTATTTGGTAGAGATTTAAAAAAAGAATTCTAATATTTTTTTGTATTTATTAATATTTGCTTGTATTTTTATAGATAATATGTTAAAATTTTTCTATTAATAAATTATATTAAAGCAGTGTATTTATCTTTATCGGATTCTCAAAGGCTTGCCGTAGATAAAATAGCCGAAGGTAGAAATGTGTTTATAACCGGTCCCGCTGGAACTGGTAAATCTTTTTTACTAAATTATATAAAAGATGAATACAAAAATGAGAGCTTACACATTACAGCCTCAACTGGTATAGCAGCTATAAATGTTGGTGGACAAACATTGCACTCATGGGCTGGGCTTGGTTTAGGCAATATGCCGCTGAATGAAATATTAAGAAATATTTGTTCCGTTAAAGGGACTCATATGAGAAAAAAATTAAGATCAGCAAAGATGCTGGCAATTGATGAAATTTCAATGATTTCTGCTGATATTTTTGATCTATTAAATGAATTATTAAAAGTTGTTAGGAACAATGATGAACCTTTTGGTGGAATTCAATTAATATTGTTTGGTGATTTTTTACAGCTGCCTCCAATAAACAAAGAGAGTAGTGATGTATTTTTTTGTTTTGAAAGCGATGCATGGAAAGAAGCAGATATTGATGTTATTGTTTTGAAAGAGATTTTTAGACAGTCAGATACTGAACTTGTGAATTTACTTAATGACTTAAGATTTGGAAATGTAACTCAACATGATATTGAACTATTAAAAAGCAGATTTAGACAGGAAGACTTAGATAAAACATTTGAGGCTACAATTTTGGGAACGCATAATATACAAATAGAAAGAATAAACTTATCAAAGTTAAAAGAATTAAATACTGAAGAAAAAACTTTTATAGCAAAATTTGAAGGCAAACAGGAAAAAATAGAATTTTTAAAAAAGAATTGTATAGTGCCTGAAAAACTAACGCTAAAAATCGGTTCTCAAGTCATGATGCTAAAAAATACTTATGCAAAAGAAGGAATCATAAATGGTTCTATAGGCATTGTAAGATCTTTTGATAATAAAAAAGGCTATCCATTAGTTGAATTTTCAAATGGTTCTTTAATTACTATAACTCCAGAAGAATGGTGTGTTGAAAAATTTAATGAAAATACAGCTCAAATGGAACTTGAAGCTATGATGAGGCAAATTCCGTTAATATTAGCATGGGCAATTACTGTTCACAAATCTCAAGGTATGACACTAGAGAAAATAAAATGTAATCTTGGCAGCGCTTTTGCAGAGGGACAAGTATATGTTGCTGTTTCAAGGGTTAGAACATTGCAGGGACTATTTATAGAAAGTTTTAACATTAATAATGTAAAAGCAAATAAAAAAGTTATAGAATTTTATCAAAAGTTAACAATAAATTAATAATAGTTTGTAAATTTGAGATTGTCAAAAAAAGATAGCTTTTTAAAAATATTAATATACCATTGAATTGTGTTAACAATTCAATGGTATATTAATATGTATATAAATGCCAATCATTTGATTAAAAAAAATAATAATAATG
>CALXXG010000111.1 GCA_944392625.1 uncultured Rickettsiales bacterium | reverse complement strand
CAAAGTCTCAAGCAAGCTTGGACTTTGACAACATCCAGCCCTTGTTTTTTTATTTAGATACGATAATTTTGATTATAAAATAAAAGTAAATTTATTGTTAGTAATTTTTATTATTGATTGTTTGACTTTTTTAATATTAAATGATATATATTATAAAGATTTTGTTTATAATAATATAAATTAAGATATTGATTTGTTTTTTAAATTTTAAAAGCCATTCAATTATTTTTTTGAATGGCTAGTATTGAATAAAATATTGAAAATTAGTTGTTTCCACTAACAATTGATGCAACTTCACCAGCAAAATCGCGTTCTTTCTTTTCAATACCTTGTCCTAAAACAAATAATACATATTCTTGAATTTCAACAGGTTTTCCAGTTTCTTTTTCGAACTCTTTTAAAAGATCTGAAATTTTTTTGTCGTTATCTAGAATATATAATTGATTTAAAAGTACATTTTCTTCATAGAATTTTTTAATTCTACCTTCAACCATTTTTTCTATGATATTATCAGGCTTTCCAGCTTTTTTAGCTAATTCTCTAGCTATATCTTTTTCTTTTTCAAGTTTTTCAGTTGGAACTTCTGATTCTTTTAAAAATTCAGGTTTACTAGCTGCAATGTGCATTGCAATACCTTTTCCTAACTCTTCAAGCTTCTCTTTTGGAGCTTCAGATTTTAAAGCAACTAAAACACCAATTTTTCCTAAACCTGGAGTTACGGCGCTGTGTACATAAGAAACGATAAGACCTTTATCAACTGATATTGTTTTACCTCTTCTTAATTGTATATTTTCACCAATCACTGCAATACTGTTTGCAATTATGTCAGAAACCTTTTCTCCACATTTTTTGCATGTAGTTTCTTTTAAAACTTCAGCAAATTTATTTGGATCTTGTTCTTTAATCTCTAAAGCTAATTCTAAAAGATTTTTAACTAGATCTTGGAACTTTTCGTTTCTGGCAACAAAATCAGTTTCAGAATTTACTTCTAATATTGTTGCAATGTTACCTTTGTTTTCAAGTCCAATAACACCTTCAGCAGTTACTCTTGTACTTTTTTTAGCAGCAGATGACAAGCCTTTTTTTCTAAGCCATTCTACAGCTTTTTCATAATCGTCACCTGTTTCTTTTAGAGCTTTATTACAGTCTGCCATTCCGCATCCTGTATTTTCTCTTAATTTTTTAATTAATTCTGCGTTTGCCATTTTAATTTTCCTTTAATTAATTATTTGAAGTACTATTTGCTTTCGCTTTCTGTAGCAGTTGGAACTTTTGCTTCTTCTTTTACAGCAGGAGCTTTTTCCTCTTTCTTTACTGCAGGAGCCTTAGCTTCTTTCTTAATAGAAGGAGTTTTTGCCTCTTTTTTAGCAAGTGGTAATTTTTCTTTAGCTTTTCCTATATTTTTACTTGCTTTTTTTGAAGGAGCTTTTTTGTTATTCTTAGATTTTTCATCCTTTGAAAATTCTTTTTGAATTGGCATATTTTTAATAGCGTCTTCTAAAGCTTGTTGAATTACATTCATGTATAGTTTTATAGCTTTTATTGAATCATCGTTTCCAGGAATTGGATAATCAACTACATCTGGATTTGAGTTTGTATCAACAATAGCCATAACTGGAATGTTTAAACTTTTAGCTTCAGCTATAGATAGAGATTCTCTTGGAGTATCAATTACAAATAATAAATCTGGTAATTTATTCATTTCTCTGATACCGCCTAATTGATTTTCTAATTTCTCTCTTCTTCTATCCAACATTAATTTTTCTTTTTTAGTTAATGTTGAATTTTCATTAGCTAATTCAGCTTCAATTTCTTTCAAAGTTTTGATTGATCTTGAAATTGTTTTCCAGTTTGTTAACATACCACCTAACCATTTATTGGTTACGAAGTATTGTCCACATTCTTTTGCAACTTCTTTTACAATTTCAGCACCTTGTTTTTTTGTGCAAACAAATAAAATTTTGCCGTGTCTTTTTACAATTTCTCTTAAAATTTTAGATGCATCAGCAAGTAAAATTGCAGATTGAGTTAAGTCAATAATATGTAACTCGTTCTTTACACCATAAATATATGGAGCCATTTTCGGATTCCATCTTGCAGTTCTGTGTCCAAAATGAACACCAGCTTCTAACATTTCTCTAATTGTAAATTCAGGTTCAAAAGATTTTTCCTCTTTAGCCTCTTTTAATTCAGTGGCTTCCTGTTCTTGTTCCAAAACTTTATTTTGGTCTTGAATGATTTCATCAGTCATTTTTTTCCTTTTTCTTTGGTTATACCACACCAACTCACGATTTCACATATAATGAAACACCAAAGCAGAATTGGTTGTGATTTTAATTAATAAATTAATAAATACACTCACAGTATAACATATATAATATTTATTTTTCAAGAAAAATTTATATTGATAAAATATTGCTTTAAAGAGTTTAAGTATTATTAATTTTCTTGCGATTTATACCCTTGAGCTATAACATACATTTCAACAGATTCTTTTCTTGATGAGTCCGGTTTAAAGTGTTTTACTGTATTAAATTTTTGTTTCATCTGGTTAAATAGAGTTGGTTCAGTTCCGCCTTGAAAAACTTTTGCGATAAATGTACCGCCATATTTTAAAACTTTAAGTGAAAAATTAAAAGCCTCCTCAACCAGCGCAGAAGTTCTTAAATGGTCAATATCTCTATTTCCAGTTGTATTTGCTGCCATGTCACTCATAACAACATCATATTTTTCGCCACTCATCTCATTAAGTATTCTTCTCTCGGCATCAGGTGCTAAAAAATCTTGTTGAATAAATTTAACACCATTAAGTGGCTGCATATTTAATATATCAACTGCTAATATATTGTCTTTACCAACTTTTTCTGATATAACTTGACTCCATCCACCTGGCGCTGATCCTAAATCTAAAACTTTAAAACCTTTTTTGAAAATTTTAAATTTATCGTTAATTTCTAAAATTTTAAAACTGGCTCTTGAACGATATCCCTTTTGTTTAGCTAAGGCAACATAAGGATCATTTAATTGCCTTTCTAACCACCTTGTGGATGAAACCTTACGACCTTTAGCGGTTCTTATATTTCTTTTAGGCTGTTTAAAATTTCCTATTATGTTGCTCATAATTTAATATTCTATGCTCAATATTTCATATTCTTTAATGCCAGCTGGTGTCTTTATTTCTAATTCATCACCAACTTTTTTACCAACTAAGGCCTTGCCAACCAAAGATTCAATGGCCAATATACCTTTTGATATATCAGATTCAAACTCACTTAATAGTTGATATGTAATTTCTTTATCTGTATTTAAATCTAATAATTTAACTTTTGCACCAAAGTTAACAGTATCACCAGCAAAGGATTTTATATCAACAACTTCAGCATTAGCGAGTCTTTCTGATAAATCAGCTATCATCGCTTCAATAACTTTCTGTTTATCTTTAGCTGTAGCGTACTCTTCATTTTCACTCAAATCACCTAATTCTATAGCAGCCCCAATTGCTTTTGAAACGGCAGGTCTTTCAACTGTAACTAAATTGTTCAGCTCATCTTTTATTTTTTGATAGCCTTCTTTTGTAATTTTAAATCGTTGCATACTCGTAATACTTTTATTTATAATAAAAAATGTGGTACAAAACATGTACCAATAAAATATAATTATAAAACTTTATATTTTTTATTTCAAGTTTTTTAAAATAAACTTAACTAATTTAAATATAATAATTAGTTATTATATTGCAATAGAAAATTTTTGTTAATTTAAATTGTAAATGCTTTTTTATTTCATTTTTAAATTTTATTTAAAAAATATTAAAGATATTTTATATTAATAACTTTTATTAATAGTATTAATATATGGATAAAAATATATTTTTTTATTTGACAAATAATATATGGAATTTTATTCTTAAAAAACAAATAAATATTCATATAAAATGCTTGAAGAAGGTTTTTTAAAAGTTTCAGAACTACATACAATATATTATTCAACTTATGGAAATAAAAATGGTATACCACTGTTAATGATACATGGCGGACCTGGAGGTTATAGTAAACCTTATA
>CALXXG010000110.1 GCA_944392625.1 uncultured Rickettsiales bacterium | reverse complement strand
AAACATTAAGATACTTTAGACTAAATAAAGGTTTTAGTCAAAATAAGTTAGCAAAAGAATTAAATATATCATTTCAACAAATACAGAAATATGAAAATGGTAAAGTTAAAATACCTACAGAGAGATTGTTTAGAATATGTAATATATTAAATATAAGTTTTAAAGAGTTTTTGGAGAGGGGATTTGGTGAAGGCCATTAATCGTATATTATAACTCAAATAAAAAATTAATAATTTTTTATTTTGAGGTTCTGCAGTAAAGGCTAATCCTTATTTTTCCACCATTTTTTATTCTCTCTTAATATATCATTAATCTCTTCGCCCATTTTAGGTGTTAGGACGTTTATATTTTTTTTATTCGCTTCTTCAATTACCATATCAATTGATTCGTGCCAAGGATGCATTGCTAAATCAAACACTCCCCAATGAATTGGTAAAATGTGTTTTGTTTTTAAATCAATAGCTGCTTGCACTGCTTGATCGGGAAATAAATGAATATCAGGCCATGCCTCGTTCCATCCATCAATTTCAATAGCAGCAAAATCAAATGGTCCATATTTATCTCCATATTCTGCGAAATGTTCTCCATAACCGCTGTCTCCACTCCAAAATATATTTTTATCTCCAGATTTTATAACATAGGCAGCCCAAAGAGTCTTGTTTTTATCACTTATGCCACGGTTTGAGTAATGAATTGTAGGTAATGCAATAATTGAAAGATCTTTATTGCTGATATTTTCATTCCATCCTAATTCAGTTATTCTGCTGCTTTCAATTCCCCAGCCTTTTAGAGTTGAACCTATGCCTAATGGAACTATAAAATGTCCGTTCTTAATTGATTGCACAGTTTCTTTTTCAAGATGGTCATAATGATTATGGGTTATTAATATATAATCAATATTAGGCAGTTCTTCACGCGTCAAAGGCGCATTAACATATCTTGGAGTAATAAAAGGCAAAGGGCCAGCGTTTTCAAATACTGGATCAATAAGTATTCTTTTTCCATTAAGTTCAATAATCGCATTTGAATGCCCTAGCCAATATAAAGCAAAATCTTGCGGAACTTCTGTAAATATAGGTTTTACTATTGGTATATTTTCCGTTGGGGCATTCGGAGATTTTGATAAAAATTTTAAAAACATATTAAGTTTGCTTGTAGGCAGTTTTTTAAAATGATATACTATCTCTTTCGGACTTTTAAATTCCCCGTCTTTATAATAGGAAAGTTTTTCAAACTCTTTTATTTCCTGCGATGAAGGAAGTCTTCCAAAAATACCTCTTAAATAAACAAATAGAATTATTAAAACAATTATAATGAATAAAACAAAATATGACATAAAAGTTTTTAGCATTATTAGTTTGAACAAAATTGTTATACTTAAATATTAAATATATTTCTAAAAAAATGGTAATAAAAAAAGTTCAAAAAACTTATTAAATTAGTTCAAAATAATTTTAATAATTTTTATTTATTTTCATAAGGATTCTCGGCCTTTCTCAAAATCAATCTAACTATTGTATTTTTAAGATTAAAATCATCCCTTAGCTTATTCACTAAAAATTTTGAATAGGAAGTTTTTTCCAACTTTTCTGGACTATTTGTAAACAATACAAATGTTGGCGGACGTTTTTTTGCCTGAGTAATATATTTTAACCTGACAGTTTTTCCTCTAAACAATGGCGGAGTATGTTCTTTTTCAACCTCTCTCAACCAATTATTCAATTCAGAAGTTTTTATATAAGTATTCCATTCTTCATAAACAGTTAAACAAGCGTCAACTAGCTTATCTATATTTTTACTATATAAAGCAGAAATAGGCACAATCGGACAACCTTTAACCTGTGGCACTTTTTGCTCTATTAAAGCAATTGAATTATTCATAAATTTATGTTTATCCTTCTCCGATACAGTATCCCATTTGTTTAAAGCAAACACAATCCCCCTGCCCTCATTTACTATCATATTTGCAATTGCTAAATCTTGGGTATCAAATGGACTTGTTGAATCTACCATCATAACAACTATTTGTGCAAACCTGACAGCCCTAAAACTATCCTCAACCGCAAATTTTTCTAAATCCGTATCAATATTATGTTTTTTTCTTATGCCAGCAGTATCAATCAGCTTTATATCTTTACCTTTATATTTCCATTTAATAGCAATAGCATCTCTAGTAATTCCAGCTTCAGGGCCCGTCAAAACCCTCTCATCCTCAAGCAAAGTATTGATCAAGGTTGACTTTCCAGCATTTGGTCTGCCAACTATTGCTATAGTTATTTCTCTATCCTCTAAATCATCATTATTTTTTTTACTTTTACTTTTTTCATCATCAGTATCAATATCAACTTTTTCTTCAATACCATCAACAGTTTTATATTTTTCTTGATATTTGTCATAAAACGGCTCAATTGCATCATAAAGCAAATTAAATCCATTATTATGTTCAGCTGATATAGGAATGGGTTCACCAAAACCTAACTTATAAAATTCCCCATCAAAAACATAACCCTCACTTTTCAAAGAATCACACTTATTAGCCACTAAAATTGTAGGTATTTCCTTTTCTCTCAACCATTTTGCAAAATATTTATCAGCAGCCTGAATACCATTTTTACCATCAACCATAAACAAACATAAATCCGCATTAAACACGGCTATTTCCGTCTGTTTAACCATTCTGCTTTCAAGCTGTTCTTCAGATAAATCATACTCTAAACCAGCCGTATCAACCACATCAAACTCCATAGGTCCAAGATGGCCCTTCTCTATTTTCCTATCTCTTGTAACGCCAGCAAAATCATTAACTATTGCTACTTTTCTTCCAACAAGTTTATTAAACAAACTTGATTTACCAACATTTGGTCTACCAACTATTGCTATTGTAAATGGCATATTTATTTCCCCTTATCAAATATATTGCTGCTGCTATTATCATCAGTATAAATTTCGTCTGTTTTAAACGAATCATTAAAATATGTATAAATGATATTAGTGTAATCTCTCTCTCCAGGTTTCCAAGGATTAGGATATATTACAACCTGTCTATTCAAATTTTTAAATACTCTATTAAAAGTATTGTCAAGTTTTACAGAAAATGCATCATTAAGATTAGATGCCGAAATTATATTTGCAACCATAATTCCATTATTACTCAAAGCATTTTTAACACTATTAAAATATTCTGCAGTTATCAAATGACTTGGAATATCGAGATAATTTGAATAGGTATCCAAAACAATTAAATCATATTTATCCACTGTATTTTCTAAAAATGATCTAGCATCACCGACAACAAATTTTTTATTGTCCTCAAGTTTTTTATTTAAAAAATATTTTTCAGACACTTCCAACAACGAATTATCAATATCCACAAAAGTATAGTTATTTCTCGTATCATCATTTCCTAAAGTAAATCCACCAGCGCCTAAAATCAATATGTTCAACTTCCTATCTTCCGGAATAGTTGAAATAAAATTATCATCTATATATTTTATATATTCAAACATTAAATTTTTATCATCAGATATTTTTGACGAAAAACTATTATTTATCATCATAATCTTTGATTTTCCATCATCAACATCAATAACTTTAATTGTAGAATAGCCATTATTAGAAAGTATTTTCAAACTTTTTTCCATAAATTTATTATTAAATAAAAAAGCAACAATCAAAAATAAGATTGAAATTACAACAGCATCAAGTCTTTTTTTTCTTGATAACAAAATTATCGCAACCACCATCAAAAAAATATTAAACAAAACGGCATAGCTAACACCAAAAAATGGCATTATACACAAAGTCGTAAATATTGAACCGGCAAAGCTTCCAAAAGTTCCATACATTAGCATTTTTCCAGTCATCTCACCGGACAAATTTTTTGAAAAAAAATTACTAATCAACGGCGTAGTTTGTGCAAGAAAATACGACGGTGCAGCCACAAATAATAAAGAAAATGCAAAAGCCTGCAAAATTCTATTAGTCAAGCCTATGTATCCAAATAGCAAAAAAGAATAATCAATAAATATATAGGTAGTTCCAAAAAAAATAAAAATTAAAGATATTACAAAATTATTCAAAATTTTTTTTCTTATACTTTGTTTACCAATTTTTACATTTCCGCTTGTATAATAGCCAAGTGATAAAAAAACCAAAACTATACCAATTATTATAGAAGAAATAATCGTATCATTTCCAATATATGGAATAACCTGTCTCATAGCAATTAACTCTAAAGCTAAGCTAGTATATCCACTTATCAATATTATAAGAAACAAAAAAAATGATATTTTCTTATTCATACATATACAAAATTAATTTACTTTTAAACCTTAAATTATAGCTTTTAAAAAGTCAATTTTATTTAAGTAATATTATGATTCAATTCATATATCTGCCAAAAAATAAGAAATGCAAAAATTAATTAGCATTTCTTAAAATTATATACAAAAATTATTAAACTTAAAAAATTTTTAATTATAAAAACTTATTGATATGTTTCTATTTTTATTATTTCTTTTTTCAATATTTTCAAGTGTTTTATTTGATTTAAGTTTAGTCTCATTCCTCTTAAAACAAGAAAAACAACTAGGCTTTTTTTCTTCATCTAAAATAGTTATAGAACTACTATTAAATATCGTTTTAGGATGCAAACTAGTAGATGATGGTTGAATGAAATCTTTTTCTAATATAACATTATTTTTATCTATATAATCAGCTATTTTTTTATCAAGTTTTATAAGTTTTGTATAAAAATTATTTAACATAAATTCATAATCACTTTTTGATAAAACAGGCGATGATATTTCTGACATTGCAACTTTTGGATATTTCATTTCATCAATCGTAAGCAGTTCATTTTTATCTATTTTTTCTGATATATAATCAAAGTACATATTTGGTATTTTTATAGTTTGTGATACAGTTTGTTCATATTCATTAGTTTGTAAATTTTCACAAAGCGATATTGTGTTAAATATATTAGTGTCTTTATTAAACACTAAATAAGTAGGAAAGCTGTAGCCATTATGGTCAGAGAATCCACATGTTTGATCAAAATCTGCATATAGCGTATTTAATTTTATAAATGCTTTATGATCTAAATTTGCTTCATGACCAACAACTTGAAATAAGCCGTTCGTCTCTGATAAGACGCTATCTTTAGTAAGTTGTGATGATATTTCATGCAATATTTTAGTGTATAATTTTCTTTTCTCAAAATCAAAAGTCTTATAATTAAGAATAATAAATTTAGATAATTTATTTAAAAATTCCTCTAAAACCAATAACGACTCATATTTTAATTCTTTTCTATTATAATTTTTATTTAAAGCATAAAACTTGCTTGCTAGTTCTTTTATATCATCACTTACATTATAATCAATTTCAATAAATTTAACAATATTATAAATTTCTTCATTTTTAAAAGCTGCATGAGAACCCAAAACATTGTTTCCAATATTTGTACATAATTTTATATAATCCTTTGCAAGCATATTTAATAGACTATATTTTCTATTATTAAATTTATGTTCACCTCCAATATTATATAAAGATTCTATTGTACGAAAAAAACCATATTCTGTTAACATGCTTTGTATTTCATGATTACCAATTATAAATTGAAATCTATCTTTTAAATTTTTATTAGTATCTTTTAGTGCTTCAATCTGCTCAATTATATCTTTTACAAGATAAAGGCATTCGTCTGAAAAAGGCCCCCTGTCTATTAAATCGCCAAGTATATAAATATTCTTATCAAAATCTTTATTTATAATCAAATTTGGTATTTTAATAGTGTCTTTATCATTTATTTTGTAAACTTTATAGGCATCTTGATCTTTTGCGAAAGATACAAATTTTGTAGCAAGCAAAAAATTTAACAAAGAATTTAAATCACCATGAATATCGCTTGTAATAAAACTAGTATTTGGTTTGTCAATACATCCTTGTATTATTTTATTATTTTTCCAAAAATTCAAAATGTCAAAAAAATTATCAATTTTTATACCGTTCTTATATTTTTCTTTCTTAGTCATACACTCTATATTTTTTTCATAAGGACTATTATACTATTTTTTAAAATATTTTCAAGCCACATTTAATTTATAGATTTTGTATCTTTCTATTTGTTTATATAACGGATTTTCTTTACTTTATAAATCTATTTCGTACAATAAAACTGATAAACAAATATCTTTTAAATTGAGATTGTCAAAAAAAGATAGCTTTTTAAAAATATTAATATACCATTGAATTGTGTTAACAATTCAATGGTATATTAATATGTATATAAATGCCAATCATTTGATTAAAAAAAATAATAATAATG
>CALXXG010000109.1 GCA_944392625.1 uncultured Rickettsiales bacterium | reverse complement strand
CCTTTATTATCAGCAACGCTTCCTTCAGGATACCGTATTCAGGTTGTGTTTCCACCAGCTTGCGAAAATGATACTGTTATAATGTCAATCAGAAAGAAGAGTGATTTAGCGTGGACACTTGAGGATTATGAAAAAATGGGCGCTTTTGATTCAACGTCTGTTGGCGCAATTAAAGATGACTCACGAATAATTTTATCAAAACTTTTAAAAGCCGGCATGATAAAACAATTTTTATATAAAGCTATTTTTAGTAGAAAAAATATAATAATATCCGGTGGTACATCAACAGGTAAAACAACATTTACAAATGCCTGTTTAAGAGCTATTCCAACAGTTGAGCGCTTAATTAGTGTTGAAGATGCTAGAGAAATTGATTTATCACTTCATCCAAATAGAGTGCATTTATTAGCTTCAAAAGGTGGGCAGGGTAGGGCAAATGTTACTACACAGGATTTGATTGAAGCTTGCTTGCGTTTAAGACCAGATAGAATAATAGTTGGTGAGTTGAGAGGTTCAGAAGCTTTTTCGTTTTTAAGAGCTATAAATACAGGACATCCTGGTTCAATTTCAACGCTTCATGCTGATACTCCTGAAATGGCTTTACAACAGCTTAAATTAATGGTTATGCAAGCAGGCTTAGGTATGCCACCTGAAGATATTCTAAGTTATATTAGAAATGTTGTTGATATAGTTGTCCAATTAAAAAGAGGTGCTAAGGGTAGAAGATATATATCTGAAGTTTATTATAGAGACTTTATTAAAGATGCTTAACACTATTTATTAATTTTAATTATTTAAAGTTATAATTATAAATATATGTTATATTTTTTATATAATAATTATTTTTGTTAAATTTGGATTTTGTTGCCGTATTTTTGAAATTACTTTACGTCTATTTTCAATTTTATCAACATTTGACATATTAATTTTTCCCTTGGCATTTGATAAAATTTTCTGTATATTTTGTTTAAAATCTGTAAAATTATTATATTTTTGCGCTTCTTTGCAAATATTATAAGAA
The DNA here is from genome assembly GCA_944392625.1 of uncultured Rickettsiales bacterium. GTDB lineage: Bacteria > Pseudomonadota > Alphaproteobacteria > Rickettsiales > UBA1997 > CALXSC01. Next base: position 2,804 of record CALXXG010000109.1, on the reverse strand, counting down.
AACAGACCACATGCACCTTCGGTATGATCTTTTGTATCTTGTTTATTGAATTTATTTAATGTATCCATATTATAGTTTTGAGTTTTACATTTTTCATTAAAGAATGCTTTGTATTCATCGTTTGTGGCCGAGCAACTGTCTATTATATGTAAAGTTCTTTTTTTATCATCTTTTTGTTCTGTTACTGCAACTGTAATAAAATGATTATAATCAATTTGTTTTCCAGTTTGTGATTCGTTAATATGTTGCACAAAAATTGGAGTAACAAAGAAATCTTTATTTTTGGGCATATCAACTTTTAATATTTCGTCAATATTGTTATCATTAAAGATTTTAGTACCATCTAAATATTCTGTCATATAATATATTTCTTGTGGAAATAGTCCATTTACATTTGCATCTAAACGTCTTAAGTCATAAAATGTGTGTGGTCCTAAAATAATTTCTGTATCGTAGTTATTAATTTTTAAATTACTTATTAATACATTATTATTTTGTTTATTATTAAATATTCCAAAACTATATGTAAATTTTCCAGCTTTAAAATTATATTTTAATATATTGTTTTCCCGTTCTATATCGTTTTCATCTATAATTACTTTTTTGGTTAAAAAATTTATTGCTTTTTTATATAGAATTTTTTTGTACTTTATACGATTAATTAATGCTTTTTTGATATTTTCTTTTTTAAAATAAGATATTTTTGTTACCATGTTGAAAGTTTGTTTATTGGTTTATTTGATTATATATAAAAAATAAGATTATTTCAATTAAAAATTCACTTAATTAAATTATAAAATAATTGACTTTAAAAATGTGTTTAATAAGCTTTATATAGTATAATAATTTATATTCACCATGTATGCTGGAAATCAAACAACACTATTAAATGAAGTTTCTTTTTTTGGAAAACCAAAAAATATGGAAAAGGTTGTTAATGTAAAATTATTACCTGCTGAAGCTGATTCTGGTATTGTTTTTAAAAGAATTGATTTAAAAGAAAATAATTTAGTAAAAGTTAGTTATGAAAATTCATATATAGATAATGATAGATTAGTATTGAAAAATGCGTATGGTGTTTATATATATTATGCTGAGGTTCTGATAGCTAGTATATGGGCATCTAAGGTTGATAATGTCATTATTGAAATTGATGGAGATTCTATACCTTTTATAGATGGCGCAAGCGAGTCATTTTTATTTTTATTAACCATTGCTAGAAGCAAAGATCTTGAAAAAACTAGAAAAGTTATTGAATTAGAACAGGATATTGGAATACGTGTTGGTGAGTTTGAAATTTCTGTAAAACCAAGTAAATCTTTTATAATTGGAGTAAATGAACAGAATAAATTGTTTAAGTTTGATAATGGAGAATTGCCATATAAAGATTGGCTTGCAAAAATTTCTGAAGATTCAGAAGATAAATTGAAATACCATGTTATTTGCGCAATTGCAATTATTTTCATAAGTGGATTTTTTGCTACATTTGAAGTTGAATTTAAAAACTTTGACAAAAAAATAGTTTATGATTTTTTTAAAAATTTTTTTGTTAATAGGGTTAAATAATTATGCTATTTGAACCATATAATAATAAACAATTATTTGGTCTTGATGAAATCAAAGAGAAAGTTTTTAATGATTTTAGGAGTGGAAAATTACATCATTCTTTAATTTTTGTTGGCAGTAAAGGTATTGGTAAATCAACTTTAGCTTATCATATTGCCAATAAAATACTTGATTATGATACCACACTGAAAAGTAATGCACCAGTATCTTTATTTAGTGATATTGTTGATGAAAATATTTTAGATGATAACAATCCGACCTTTAATCTTATAAAAAATAAAAAACATCCTGACTTATTAATAATAGAAAAAGAAACAGATCAAAAAACATCTAAATCTGAGAAAGAAATAAAAGTTTCTTCAGCTAGAAAAATATTGGATTTCATGTCGTTAAGTCCTTTTGTTTCTAAAAATAAAGTTGTGATAATAGATAGTATAGATGAAATGAATATTTCTGCACAAAACGCAATTTTAAAATCTTTAGAAGAACCAGTACAAAATACGTTTATTTTTTTAATTTGCCACAATATAAATAATGTTCTTGAAACTATTTTATCAAGATGTCGTGAAATTAATATAGCAAAATATTCTCTTGAAGAATGGCAAAAAATAATGAACTACATATATGCTGACAAATATAAATTATTATCATCAGAACAAAAATCAAAATTATATAATATTTCAAATGGTTCAATATCATTTGCTATAAATATAATTGAAGAAGATGGTATTTTTTTGTATGAAAATATTGAAAATCTATTATCAAAGGGTTTTCTTGATATAGAAGCTTTACAAAGTTTTGCTGATAAACTTAATAATGACGATAAGATATATTTTTTATTTGTAAATTTTATTCAATTATTTTTATATCAAGTTTTGAAGTATTTTGCAAATAATAAATGTGATGACGAATTTAGAAATAAAAACTATAATTTTATATTAAGAAATGATGAAAAATCAATATTAAATAAAATTAAATTTACTAAAAATATTTTAAGAGATATTGATGTATTTAATCTTAGCAAAAAACATGCTATTGTGGTTTTATTTGATAAATTATTTAATTAATAAAACTATATAGTTTAATATTAAATTATATAATTAAAATAATTACGAGATTGTCAAAAAAAGATAGCTTTTTAAAAATATTAATATACCATTGAATTGTGTTAACAATTCAATGGTATATTAATATGTATATAAATGCCAATCATTTGATTAAAAAAAATAATAATAATG
>CALXXG010000108.1 GCA_944392625.1 uncultured Rickettsiales bacterium | reverse complement strand
ATCCATTTTTCTTGAGTATCTGTGAAAAGAACACATTTGCCAACAGTTCCTTCACCAGAAAAAACAATATCTCCATCATTTAATGTAATTAGATTGTTTTTATTACCTAGATATTCGAACGATTCTACTGTTCCATAGTCAGAAAAATTTGTAGGCTTAATTACTGTGTAATAACCTTCTATAAAAGAGTCTGAATAAACACTTTTACCAATATTACTAATTTGTAAGTTTTGACCACGCTTAATGGTATAACCCATTTCTTCTAGATTTTGTGATCCGTATTGATAATTGGCAAGTATCGTCTTGTGTTTTTTCGCCATAGGAGCATAATATCCAGCATCTAATCTAGATGATTCGATAATTTCCGAAAGATTGGTTTTGATACTTATATTATCTATATCCTTTTTACAGCCCCTTAACAATTCGCTTAAAATTTTATTAAATATTTCATTGTCTTTATCTATAATAAGCTGCTCTATATCAACAACTTGTGCAACTAATTCTTCAATATTTTGAATTATAGTTTCTCGATTTTTTTTAGGAAAAGGTATAGTACATTCTAAAAATTTCTTACCTGCGTGTCTAATTGTTGCTCCAATAGGAACAATTTTATCTAATTGCTTTCTAAAATCATTACTTTTTATCATTGCTAAGATATATAGTTTATTCTTACTCAATGGCAGTCTATACAAAGCTCCACAAGGCATAAAATTAAACATATCTCTAGATAAAATTACACATTCACCAATATTAGAATCTTTGGAGATGAGAATATCTCCTTTTTTCAAATTATATTGTTGAAAAAATTTTTTATTCATAGGAACAATAGCTTCACCAAAAGGCATAGGGGTAAAGAATTTACTGCCCAATGATTTAGCTCTCATAAAATAATAATCAGATTGTGACAAATATGCTGAAAATCCTACATCCGAACCATTGTCAATTTTTTCAAGAGATCTATCCAATAAATCTTTTAATTTAATTCTATCTGCGTTTCCACCGTTAATAGTATTGTAATTAGAAGGAGAAAGAGAATAATTATTAGAAACTATTTCGCTTAATTTTGTCATGATACACCTCATTTAACAAATAAATCAGACAAAGTTTTCTCTTGAGATAAACACCAATCTTTAAAATCACTAATGGTCTTTGTAAAATCTTCTTCAAGGACAGGATTGCCTTTCTCATCAATTTCAATATCAAAAGTAATAGGATTGATTTTATAAATAGGATTATAATATTTTACTCTTTTACTTGTTCTAACCTCGTAACCTATATTGTTAATTTTCTTAATAAAAATTTCATAATCCTGTTGTTTTAGCTTTTCTAATTCCCTAGAAGTTGGTTTGTATGCAACGATAATAGTAGTGTTAACACCAGTGTCTGCAAAAATATTTGAAGGCAAGTCAAATAATGCAACGATTCTCATATTAGACACTAACCATTCCCTTGCTTTCTTCCATCTATCTATTGAGGCTATAGAATTCGATAAAACTATACCCATACGCCCGTGTTCGTCTAAAATACGATATGTGTTTTCTAAAAATAACAACCCTGGGTCTATCCAATTTCCACATCTACTTTCATTCCACAAGTGATACATCTCCAAGATTTCTTTATCTGAAGAAGTTTTGGCTTCTATTTTTCTATCTTCACCAAAAGGAGGGTTTGTTAAAACTATATCGAATTTCTTCAATTTAGTTTGGTCTAACCAGTTATCCCAATTGCCATTTTTATGCATAGATGGAATTAATCTTACAAGGTCATTTCGTTCATCAAATTTCCAAGTAATTGATCCCCAAGAAGGCTTGTATTTTAATATTGCATTACCATCACCATTTAATAGCATATTAAGTTGTGCTAACATTATCATGTTTTCATCGTTATCGCAACCATAAAAATTACCATCATCCAAGGTGCTTTTTGAATTTACATAAGAAACAGATAAAAAGTCTGCAATACCAGAAGTGGGGTCTATAATACTTTCATTGTTTCTAGGATTCATAATTTTCACAATAAAGTCGATAATTGGCAAAGGTGTTAAAAACTGTCCTTTGTCGGCTTTAGAGAATTCACTTGCAAATTTATAAAAGACAATTTGATATAAATCGCTCTTTTCTGATTTTATAAATGTATAATTTTGGAATTGTTCAACTATAGAAGCAATTATTTTTACATGCTCTTCTTTTTCCCAAATTATTGTTTCTGAGTCAGATTTTTTTAAAATATAATGATATTTTACAGCTGCTTTATTATATAATTTTCTCATTCTTTGAATGAATTCTTGAATGTTGTCATCATTTAGCGATATAAAATTTCTTTCTTTTTGCGTTATGTAAAAAAGCAAATCCAACTTTTCTTTTTCAATATTAGTTTGATAAAATTGTAAATATTTAGTTTTTAATTCTTCATTTTGCTTTTCATCAAAAATTTTCAAAGCCATTACTTGAATAAGTATCTCGTAACCTCTTTGATTTTTCATGCTAACACTATCCATAACTTTCAAAATATTATGAATTCCTTCAGATAATTGTTTACTATAACTACCTGAAATAACCTCTAAATCATCAATTGTTCTTTTGCTTACATCAATTTCAATGGTTGTAATTCTTTTTAATAATTGTTCATAGGATGGAATTTTGTAGTATCCATCAGGAATTTCCAAAGACAATTCCTTTATTGTAGAAGCATCTCCTTTTAAATTTAATGAATCATCAAGTCTTAAAAATAAATTAGAATTCTTCTTAAATAAGTATAGTTTTTCAGTATCATAAATAATACCGATAGCAAAATCGCTTTCAACTTCTTTTAATGAGGGCTTTAATTGAACATTATAAACGTTTTCTATTGATTTGCTTTTTTCATTTTTAAATTCAATTACACCTATTAAATGCTTACGAAGCCATTCTAGAGAAACAACGTTTCTTTCTTCGTGCCATTTTTTATAATGATCGAACCAATCGCTCGAATCAAAGATTGCAGCGTCAAATCTAATTGGATTTGATTCTTTATTTCCTTTTGGGAAACTTACTTCAACGCCAATTACATCTTTACTATACAATCCCGAATAAATTAATGAATAAATAAATTGCCATTTATAATACTCTTCGTTGTTGTTATTATTTTTCCCTTTTATTTTACATTGCTTATTTATTGTTAAATTAACAGGAACTATGGCAGTAAACGAATCTTTGTTCTTGTATAAGTTATCAAATTCTAATTTGACTTCATAAAATTTTCTCATAACAACCTCACTAAATTATTATTCAGAGCTATCTGATTTTTATTATATTCTATTTATTCAGAGATGTCAAGATTTTTTACATGTTTTTATATTAAAACATAAGAAATAATTTAAATTGGAAAATAAATAAGTAAAAAAGTTCAAACGCTATCACCACTTGCCCGCCAGAGAAAGTCGCATTTGAACATGCGGCTTTTTTATTTTTCAAATTCAAATTTAAAAATGGATATTTCATTTAAATATTATATTTATTATCTATTCATACATATTTTGATAAATTTACCTTGAATTTAAAATTCAACATAAGATATTAAAATTTTAAAATTAAAATTTTAAAGCTAAAAATAAATTATAAACTAATTTTTCAAAGTATTTCAAATAGGTAATCGAGATTTAAATCGGGAAAAAAATTATCTCTTATTAAAAACATTTCTTTTCTTGTCCACTCCACTTTATGATTAAATCGGGCGCTCACT
>CALXXG010000107.1 GCA_944392625.1 uncultured Rickettsiales bacterium | reverse complement strand
CATTATTATTATTTTTTTTAATCAAATGATTGGCATTTATATACATATTAATATACCATTGAATTGTTAACACAATTCAATGGTATATTAATATTTTTAAAAAGCTATCTTTTTTTGACAATCTCTAAAATATTAATTATTGCTTGAATATTAAAAAAATTATTTTATTATTAACAATAGTGTTGATTTACAAATTGCGAACACTTTAAACAAACAGCTAAAGCGGACTACTGATAAACAATCATTTATATTAATCCTTTTAGCTCAATGCAATTATTTATTAATAAATTGAGTACAATATGAAAAATACTTATTTTTTTACAAGTGAGTCTGTATCTGAAGGACATCCGGATAAGGTGTGTGATCAAATATCAGATGCAATACTTGATGCCTATTTAAAATATGATCCAAAGTCAAAAGTTGCATGTGAAACATTTGCGACTACAAATAGAGTTATAGTGGGCGGAGAGGTAAGAACATCTAATGGAACGTGTCTTTCTAATGAAGAAATTGAAAAAATTATTAGAGAAACTATTAAGGAAATTGGCTATGAACAGGAAGGGTTTGATTGGAAAACTGTAAAAATTGATAACTTTATTCACTGTCAATCGGCTGATATAGCTATGGGTGTTGATGTTGGAAGAGATGAAGAAAATGAAGGTGCTGGAGATCAAGGACTTATGTTCGGATATGCCTGCAATGAAACAGAAGACTATATGCCTAGTGCAATATACTATTCTCATAAGATTTTGTATAACATAATGCAAGCTATTAAAAAAGGTGAATTAAAAGATTTAGGACCAGATGCAAAAGCACAAATAACTTTGAAGTATGTTGATGGTAAACCTGTTGGAGCAGAAAAAGTTTTAGTTTCAATACAGCATAGAGAAAATTTAACAGTGGATGATGTTAGAAAATTAATAGTTCCATATATTGAAAAAACATTGCCAAAAGGTTGGATGCCAAAAGATAATAAAAATATTTTAATTAATCCAACTGGAAGATTTGTGATAGGCGGTCCAGACGGCGATACTGGTTTGACTGGCAGAAAAATTATAGTTGATACCTATGGCGGATATGCGCCTCATGGCGGCGGTGCATTCTCGGGCAAAGATCCAAGCAAAGTTGATAGAAGCGGTGCCTATATTACAAGATATTTAGCAAAAAATGTTGTTGCAAGCGGACTTGCAGACCAATGTTTAATTCAAGTATCTTATGCAATTGGTGTAGCTGAGCCTTTATCATTTTATGTAAATTGTTATGGCACAAACAAAGTGGATGAAGAAAAAATTGCAGAAAAATTAAGAGAATTAGTTGATTTAAGACCTAAAAAAATCAGAGAGAGACTAGGGCTTGCAAAACCAATCTATAAAAGAAGTGCTGCCTATGGACATTTCGGCAGAAAGCCAGAAAATGATGGTGGTTTTAGCTGGGAAAAACTTGATTTAGTTGATATGTTAAAAAAGCTAATGGATTAGCATAATTAGGGAAAATAAATAAATTTTCCCTAAAAATTTTCACAAATAAATATATATATTTGTTCCGGAGTTAATTCTGGTGCTTTATCAAAATATTTATCAACAAGCTCAAGTCTTTTTCTTAAGCCTATTTTGTTTGCTATTTGTATAGCGAGTCCCGGTCTTGCGTTTAATTCCAAAAGCAATGCACCTCTATATTTATCAAGAACTATATCGGCACCAATATAATTTAAATGTGTTATTCTACAAGATTCATAGGCTATTTTTAGATGATCTTGCCATTGTGGTATTACTAAGCTTGATAGATCTGCACCTGTATCTGGATGTTTTTCTATAGGCTTATCTTTCATAACTGCATGGGAAGCATGACCATTTTTTAAGTCTATTCCAACTCCTATAGCACCTTGATGTAAATTTGCTTTTCCATTGGACATTGATGTTGAAAGCCTCATCATTGCCATGACGGGTATGCCTTTATATACAATAATTCTTGAATCTGGCACACCTTGAAAACTATAATTTTTAAATGCATCAGTGAATTGTATCATCTCTTCTATTATTATGGAATCATTTTGACCGCCCAAGCTATATAATCCGCTTAAGATGTTAAAACAATGTTCGCTAACATCTTTTAAAGTTAAAGAAGCGTTTGATGCTGTTATAAAGTTATCATCCGTGAAGCTTTTTATTACTAAAATACCCTTGCCACCGCTGCCTTGTGTAGGCTTTATAACAAATTCTCTATAGCCTCTAACCATATTTAATAGATTTTTAATTTCATGGCAATAGTTAATAACACCTATAACCTTTGTTGTATTTATTCCATTGTTTAATGCTACTTCTTTAGTTTTTAATTTATTGTCAACCAATGGAAAATAGCGTCTATCATTATATTTTAAGATATAGTCGTAATTTCTGGCGTTTATTCCCAATACGCCATTTCTTTTTAAATCTCTATATCTTTTAAATATATTAAACATATTTATTTATCTTTTTTACCAACTAATGGAACAAACCTTGTTAATTCCGTTAATCTATAGCCTGTATAGGTTCCAATTAACATGACTAAAAATAAAATGCATATATTTAATTCATTAAATACATACATAATATATCTCATAGTTTCGCTGCTTATAACTAAATATGTCAATACTGAAACTAATAGAGTTGCTATATTCTGTTTTACAGCTTCTTTTTCACCACTTTCCTCCATTAAGATTGAAGATCTTTCTATAATCCATGCCGTAATAATTAAAGGAAAGAATATTAAAGAGAGTCCTAGTCTGATATTTAAATTATAGCTGGCAACAGTTAATGCCTGTATCATAAATATAACTAAAATTACAACAGCAGAAATTCTTGGAACTAAAAGTAAATTTAGTTTTGAAAATAATCTTCTTATCAATAATCCTATAGCTATTAAAAATATAAATGCTATTAGTCCATATAGAATGCCAGTTTCAATAAACGACATAGCTATTAGCATTGGAGTAAATGTGCCAAGCGTTTTAATGCCTACTATATTTCTTAAAATTACCATTGCTAAAATAGCCAACGGGAAAACAGTCATAAATTTAAATATATTCTGTTCTCTAATTGGCAGATTATATATTGAATATTTAAAAGATGCATTTGTTGAATTTAATTCAGCTTTATACTTTGATAAAAATAAAGCATTATATCTGTTTTTTAATACAGAAAATAGAATATCAGAGTCTTTTCCGCCTTCAACATCAAGGAGAGAATCGCCGCCATGTTGAAATATTAAAAAATCATTTGGAATGCCGATATTGCCATTATCTAAATTATATACCACCCATTTTCCATTAACATAAGCTTCTAATAGCAAATCCGGCCTCTGAAAAGTTTTTCCTTCAATCAACTTTACACCTCTTATCATTCTAACAGGTATATTTTCAAGAGCCAATAATGTTTTTACAACATTATATATTTCTCTTTGATTAACTTTTAATGGAATAAAAGTATTTACTTCTGGAATTGCTGGTTTTCTATTTAAAATAGCAATAAGGTTTGAAACAAAATCTCTATCGTTTTGAATTTGTTTAGAAAGATCCAACAATTTTTTTGCAGACTCAAGCTGACTGTTGCTTAAATAAGGCTTTTCTACATTGTTAATTTTATCATCACTATAATCAAAATTATATTTTAAATCATTATCCTGCAGCAGTAAAGTTCTATAATACAATGTTTCTTTGCTATTTAATTTATTATCTTTTTTTATGAAGAAAATCTTTTTTTTATCTTTCATTTCTTGTTTGTATATAGTATATCCATCGGAATTTGCAATATCGCCAATTATTGTATCATTATTTGGTGCTGTAAGCGTAATTTTTGCATTTTTATCTGTTGCTGTATAGGATATTTTAGCCTCAACTAACCATACGTCAACATTTTGACTTGGATTTATAGAAAAACCAAAATTTTTCATTTTATAAGATATTGAAAATATAGCAAAAATTACAGAAGCTATAAAACATAAAAACAAAATCCAACTAACAGATAGTTTTTTTATCTTCATTTTCTCCCTTTATTTCATAATTTTATTTTAGAGTGTTTTCAATACCAACATCAACAACAGCTAATCCATTTAAAATGTTCCTACCTATAAGCACTTGATATTCAAACTTTTCACGGTTTGCTAAAGTAAATTCTTTTGTAAAGTACTGATTACCCATTCTTATTTCCATTTCAACAGTAATTCTTCTTTCATTTCCACCTTTTTGTCTTTTTATAGTTGTTTTTCTGGAAATTTTTTTCTCAAAAATTTTTGTTTCTCTTGTATCTCTATTTTTAATCTCAAATGAAACCCAAGGTTCACCATCTCTTTCAAATTCCTTGATATTTTGTGCATCTATAGATGAAGTTTCAGCGCCTGTATCTATTCTAGCAGGAAAAACAGAAATCATATCTTTTAAATAAACAGGTTCAACTTGACCAATAATTCCTAAAGAGTAATAAACCTTATTTTTTAAAAGATTTCTTGAAGCGTTTTGCAAGGTTTCAGGTGTATCATTAGGTACTGGACACATAGAAATATCTTTTTTATTGTTAACAAAAGTACCACATGCGCTTAATGATAAAAACATTAAAAATAAAAACTCTTTTCTCATACAATGCATTAATTTTATCATTAAAAATATTAACATTTATTTTGAAAAAATCAATACATTAATAATAAAATATATTAAAGATAATTTTTTAAAATACTAAATTGCTTATTGAAAATAAAGTTAATCTCATAATTTTACAACTTAAAATAGAAAATTAATTTATTTCTTTACTTTTAAGATATAATAAAATAATATTTAAACTGTAAATATTTTCCGTAAGGAATTAATTACAATTATTTAATATTAATTTTGAATGGTAGAAACATGAAAAGAAAATTTTTTATATTTGGTATTTTATCTCTACTCATGGCATTTAATGTAAATGCAAAAGAAGCTAAAAAACAAATGCCAGAAGCATATAGAGTAAAATTTAAAGAACTAGATAAAGATGGAAAAGGATATATAACAGAAAAAGTTTATGTTAAATATCACGATAGACAATGGAAGTTAATAGATGAAATGGATGAAGATTTTGTTTCAAAAGATAACTTTGTTGGAAAATGTAAAAAAGAAGAAAATTGCGATCCTAAATACAAAGAGACAATTTTTGAACAATGGGATTTAAATAAAGATGGAAAAGTTACAAAGAAAGAATATAAATTAAAAAGAAAATTAGAGTTTGCACAAATGGATAAAAACGGAACTGGAAAAGTTAGTGAGAATCAATATAATGAAGCCATGGATAAATTTCAATACAAATATAAATTTAATGAAAAAACTCCAGATGGAAGAATTAAAGGAAAATATAAATACAAAGTTAAATAATATTTTGATTTATTAAAATAGTAACCCACCAGCTAAGCTGGTGGTTCTTCTTTTTCATTCAGCAATACTTGTTTCCAACCACTCATTGCATTTGTGGATAAGAGTACCTAGCCCGTAAGTTGTTAAATTTTGATATAAATATTACATTTTTTTAGTCAGAAACATAACATCTAGCTCTGTTTTTCATCCTTTTAGTCGGGTAAATCACAGACATGAGTTGCTAAAGTCCAAGCTTGTTTGAGAGTTTAACAACTCATGCCCACAGTTTGCTAAAGGAACAACAAACCATAAATGTCAGACAATGGAATGCTTGCATTCCAATTGGATGAGTTATGGGTGATGTTTGCAAAATGAAATTGAGTATTTTTACAAGAATAAACCATACAATAATAATAAAAACAAAATGGAATGCAACTACGTCGTATTATTTTATCACTAAAGCTAAAGTGAATAATAAATAAGTATAGGAGGGATTTATGGATATAAAAATTAAGTAGGATTTTTTCTACTTAATTTTTTATTTTAATTTTAAAATTCATCATTTGATTTTTTATCAAATCTTGCCTTAATTCTTTCAATATAATGAATTAATTTAATCCATATCTTTTTAAATATATTTTCTCTTCTATCAAATACACCAGCTTTTAATCTATCGTCATAATGTTTTATCTTTCTTTTTACTAAGCTACTCAACATAAATACACCTATTAGGTTAGGTATCGCCATGCTCAATACAAATGTATCGGCAATTTTTACTATTGTATTTAAATCAGCTACAGATGAAGCAAACATTGCACCAGCATATATTAAATTAAATAATATAGTCCATTTATTTTTAAAAAAACTTCTCCAAGCAGACTGTCCATAAAATGAATAGCTTAACATATTTGATAATGCAAATAAAACAATAGTAATTGATAACAAAACAGGAAACCATGATGATACGCTTAAAAATGCCATCTTTGTCATTATAACGCCTTCTGTACCAGTATTAAATGCCCCTGTTATAATAATTATTAGTCCTGTTAAAAAGCAAAAAAACATAGTAATCATTGGTGTTAAACTAGCAATTGAAGCCTGTCTAACAGGTTCTTTTGTTTTTGCAACTGCATGCGCAATAGAAGTTGTACCCAATCCCGCCTCACTTGAAAAAGCAAATCTTTTTATACCAACTACCATAGTTCCAATCAACGCACCAGAAAAAGCTTTAAAATTAAAAGCACTATTAAATATAAGTTTTATAGATGGTAAAAAATTTTTAAAGTTTACGCTTAAAATAGCTATTGCACATATTGTATATAAAATAGCCATAATAGGTACTAATTTTTCAATTATTTTAGAAATTGCTTTAACACCACTAAACAGCATATAAAATGCAAGTAATGCAAAAGCACCACCAAGAATAATTTTTAAACTTGAGAATACTTGATAATCAGTAATAGTGTTTATGGCCTGATTAACTTGAAACATACCACTACCTAAAGATCCAAAAACTAACATAAAACTAAAAAACTTGGATAGTATTGTACCAAATCTTCTATAACCAATATCCTCAAGTCCATATCTTAAATATCTAAAAGGACCACCATTTATTTTTCCATCCGCTTCAACTTTTTTATAAGTTTGAGACAAAGTTGTTTCTGCAAAAACTGTATTCATACTAAAAAAAGCCATTATAATCATCCAAACTAAAGAACCAGGACCTCCAGTAGCTATTGCAACTGCAATACCGGCTATACTACCTAATCCTATTGAACCAGAGATAGAAGTAAATAAAGCTTGTCTTGGCGTAATTTCTCCACGATCGTCTGGAGAATAATATTTATTATGCAAAGCAACGTCTAAACCATGTTTAAAATATTTTATATTTGGAAATCCCAATTTAAATGATAAAAATAAAGCAGCACTTAACAACCAAATAACTAAAAGAGGAAAACCAAAAATTTCATATGAAAAAATTGTATCAAAAACATTAGAAATAAATAATAAAATATTTAACATGTGATTTTAAAAAAATTTAATAAAAAATATATAAAATACTAAATATATATTTTAGGTTTATAACTTGAAATATATAATTTCAAGTATTTTTTATATTAAATATCAATTTATATAAAATATTTCTTTACATATTAAAAATAAAAACTTATTCTATAAACACAACTTATAATTATAAAGGAGTTTATTATGTTGAAAAAAAGTAATATCTTAGATTTAATAATCGGAGCATTAATAACATTAACAGGATTTTATATTTGGTTTCATCCACTTGATACATTAATTCTTGTTTCTTTGTATTTAGGAATTTTATTTATTTTAGTTGGTGGTGCTTATATAATTGAATTTTTTAGAGTTAGAGATATAAAATATATAACCTATGGTGCTATTAATTTAATAATTGGAATTATATTAGTAAGTCATGGTGCATTTGTTGCAACTACTTTAGCTATTATTTTAGGATTATGGATATTATTTAGCAGTATTATTCAAATTATTACATCTATTAGATTTAAACAAATGAATATTTCCTTCTGGATTTATCCATTAATATCCGGTATTTTAGGTTTAATATTCTCTGCAATAATATTAATAAACCCATCAGCTGGCGTATTAACTATAGCTATAATTATTGGAACTTATATGGTTATATATGGTTTGATGGAAATTTCAGAATATTTCTTAGTTGAAGATTTAAAAAAATTAAACTAAAAATAATTGTTAAATAGGTCTAACTCTAATATCTTTTTTAACCAAAATGTAAAATTATCTGCATTTTGGTTAATTTCTTTTATCAATTCTTCTCTCTTGATCCATTTATAATCGCATACTTCTTTTCTATTTGGTATTATTTTTTGATCTTTAAATTGTGAAACAAAAATGTGGTCATATTCATATTCTGTTAAACCGTTTGAAAAAGAAATTTTATATACAAATGACCCAATTTCTTCAAAATTTGCATGAAACCCCAATTCTTCAAAAATTCTTCTTTCAACAGCATTTTTTGTACTTTCATTTTCTCGTGGATGACTACAAACAGTATTTGACCATAATCCGCCATTATGATATTTTTTAAAATCTCTTCTCTGTAATAATAGTTCATGATTATTATTAAAAACAAAGCCAGAAAATGCTCTGTGAAGCAACCCTTTTTTATGGGCTTCAATTTTTTCCATTAACCCAATTTTATTATCATTTATATCAACAAGAATAACATTTTCAGTCATAAACTATTTTACATTAATATTAATACTTTGTAAAAATTGTAATAAATTAGGAAAATAATCCTCAATACTTTTATTAATTTTTATACTTTTACTTAAAAATAATCCAAACAATCCAAAAGATAATATTATATTAGGATTTTTAACATCATCATTTATTTTAATTTCTTTACTTAAATCAATTGATTTACCATTTATTTTTAAAGAGTTATTATATTCTTCACAATTTACATTTAACTCTTTTAATGTATTTAATATAAAATTATAATCATTTATATTTTTATTTTTTACTATATCTATTCCTTGAATTTCTATATTCTTTCTTGAAAGAGCAGATATTAAAATCAACATTGGAAACTCAAATAACATTTTATTTAATCTATTTGCCGGAATTATTGTATCTTTTAATTTTCCAAATTTTACATTAATATCAGCAACTTTTTCACCACATATAATTTTTTGATTAATAAATGTAATATTTGCTCCCATATCAATTAATGTTCTATAAAAAGCATCTCTATATCTATTCATTAAAACATTTCTTAAAATTATATCAGATGAAGAAATCAATATAGCTAAAATTGCAATAAACGATGAAAATGAAATATCCGATGGAATACTTATATCTTTAGCTCCAAAGTTTTGATACCCTTTAATTGAAATTTCTCTTCCAATTTTTGTAGATAAATTTTCTTTATTTCCTATATCATGTTCCTCAAATATAATACCAAAGTATTTCATTAAAATTTCTAAATGATTTCTTGATTTTTCTTTTTCTTTTATTATATTGTTTTTTTCTATATTTAAACATGAAAGTAATAAAACATTCTTTAATATAGAATTATACTCTAAAACATCATATTTTAATTGTTCTTCATTATTGCCAATCATTAAAAATGGTAAATTATTATCATTTCTACAACAAAAACTAACATTTAAAGATTTAAAAATATCTAAAATATTATTTAAATCAATATTAGACAAACAGTCATCACCTTTAAAAAATAATTTAAATTCATAAGACGACAAAAGTCCAATTAATAAATATAATGTATCTATATATTTTTTAACATCTATAGTATTTATTGGTTCTTTTAAACCATTAATTCCTTGACCATTAACAACCCAATAATTATTTTCTTTATATATATCTATACCAAGCTGTTTCATGATATCTATTAAATTTAAAATTTGTTGCGATTCTAAAAGCCCATATAACTTACTTTTCCCATTAGCAATACTTGATAAAATAACAGAAAAAATAGAAATTTCTTTATCTCCTTGAACAACAATTTCTCCATTTAAAGATTTTTTTTGTTTTTTAAATTCAATCATAAGTATTTGAATTATATATACTTGTTTTACATTATAATTAATATTATTAATTTACAATAAAAAAATTAAATGATTTCAACTTATTCCTTAAAATATTAAAATAATACTAATTATTTTTAGCAAAGTAATTATAAAATTTATTTTTTATAATTATCTTGATTTTTATTTTTTAAACTTTAAAAGTTGTATATATAATTAATTTAAAAAATGAAAATGGCAATTAATAAAGTAATTTTAGTAGGTAATGTAGGAAGAGATCCAGAAATCAGAACCATGACCAATGGAAATGATATAGCAACATTTAGTTTAGCTACTACTGACGCATGGAAAGATAAAACAACTCATGAAAGAAAAGAAAAAACTGAATGGCATAGAATAGTTGTTTATAGTCCAGGATTAGCAAATATAGTAAAAATGTATGTAAAAAAAGGTACAAAGCTGTATTTGGAAGGTTCATTACAAACTAGAAAATGGGTTGGAAATGATGGTATAGAAAAATATACTACAGAAATAGTTTTACAAGGTTTTAATGCTACATTGCAAATATTAGATAGCAAATCATCATCTACAAGCGGTTATTCTTCACCAATGGATACCGAACCAATATCAGATTTTCCAGAAGAGGAAAAAGAAATTGTTGATGCCGGTGAATTTATAGACGAAAAAATAGATGATACAATTCCATTTTAATGTATACATTATTAATAAATATTTATTTACTTGTTTTTTTAAAACATTGTCATATAATACTTATATAATTTAATTATATAAGTATTATACTATGGAACATCTCAGAGTAATTCAATCTATTGAAAGATACAATACGCAAAATAAAATATATGATCAGCAATCTAATAATATATTAGAGCATATAATTTCAATAAAGCTTAATGAAAATACATTAAAAAATGAAACAATTACAAGAAGAAAGGAAAAAGAAGATAAAAAAATAATAAATGCAAATAAAAAAGAACAATCAAACGAAATTTCAAAAGAAATACTAAATGTGATTTCAATCGTTAATGATAAAACATTATCAATTAAAGATAAAATAAAAAGAACTGGCCAATTACCATGCAATTCACAAATATCTAAAGAATTTAAAAGATCTATTATAAAAAATTTAAAGAAAAATCAAAAAAAATTAAAACAAAAGAAAGATAACAATAAAACTTTAAAAGGTATTTTGCAAATGACATTACTAGATCTATTTCCTGTAAAATCAAAGCAAAAAGAAAATAAAAAGTCAAAATTTTTATCTTTCTTTAAAATAAGAAAAAATAAAAAAGATAAAATAAACTATATTGATGATAAGAGATCTCTAGAAATTAAACAAAAAGATGATTTTAAATTAAAAACTGAAGAAAAAGTTATTTTAAATGATGATAAGAAAATATTACAAAATACAAAAGTTTTTGCAATTAATAATTTAAAATTAGAACTTAATAAAATTTTTTCAAAAGGTAAAAACATTGAAAATTTTAATAACAAAATAAATTCTTTTAGCTTATTAAAACAAAATAAAGTACAGTCTATAAATAATTTAAAACTTGATGGACTGTCGTCTATATCTGTTTCAAATAACAATCAAGAAATGAATAAGTTTTTATTTAACAAAAATAAGTTAAAAGAAATTGAAAAACTTGAAAATCAAAAAAATAATCAAATAAAAAAAGAAAACTATAGAGTTCGTACAAAATAAAATATTTAATATTTTATTATTTATTATTATTGTTATTATAATTGTAAAACTGTTAATAAAAATTTATTAACAGTTTTATTAACATAAATTTTTTTAAATTATCCATTAAAAATAATATCTTAATATAGTTATTAACAAGTTGTTAATAAAAAAATAAAAATTTTTCTCATTAACAAATATGTTTATAATTCTGTTAATAAATTATATAATCTGTTAATAACTTTTTATTAACAGAATTATAAACAAGATATTAACATAGTTATTAACAATATTATTAACAAAATATTATTTTAGATTTAAATAAGTATTGAAATTTTTTTAATATTATTTAGATTTTTGTTTAGTAAATGATTTTTCAATAAATAATGAAAAAATTTTTATATATAATATTATTAACTTCTCTAATATCTTGTAGTGGAGCAATGAAAAATAGAGAGATATCAGGAGTATTAGCTCAAAATATAAAAAATAAAAATTATGATGCAGCATTAAAAAATACACAAAATAAAGATTTTTATCCACAAGAAAATTCTAAACTATTAAAAAATCTTGAAACAGGAACAGTATATTATTTAAGGGGTGATTATTATCAAGCATTACAGTATTTTGAAAATGCAAAAAAAATTAGCGATGACCTTTATACTATTAGCATAAAAAATAAAATAAAAAGCGGATGGGATGCTAATTTAGATGATTATTATGGAGAACTATATGAAAGATCTTTAATAAGGTTTTATATATCATTAATTAATTATAATATTTTCCAACAGGGATTTTATGAAGAATATAATGATAAAAAAGGAAATATAATTCAAAAAAAAGAGTTAACAAATTCAGAAAGACTGTTTCATTTAAATTATGCTAGATCTTCAGTTATAGAATGGGACTCTCTTTTAAAAAATATGCAAAATGAAACTGCTGGAGAAAATATATATAAAAATGATATGATGGCTAAAATATGGGGTGCATTTATTCATAGTGAATTTAACGATTCTACTGATAGACAAATATCGTTACAATTATATAAAGATGCAGATAAATTGTTATTACAAAATTATAACATGTATCCTATTTTTAATGCTAAAAGTAAAAAGTTTAATGAAGATTTTAAAAAATTGCCAAATTTAAATCTACAACAATTAAAAAAGGATTATATAGTTGAAACTAAGTATTCAAAAGATTTACAAAAATTTATAGCAAGAAGTAGTAAAAATCTTAAAAGATATAAAAAAGATAATGTTGTTATTCTTTTAAAAGATAATTTAATAGCCCCAAAAAGTGTAAAAAATCTAGAAATACCATTACCTTTAGTATTGTTTGGAACTGGTGGAGAAGATATGTTTATATTTGCAACTACAATATTATCATCAAAAAATGGAATACCATATATTTTAATAGAAATTCCAGAGATAAAAAATGTAAATGAAATAAGAAAATTTACAGCAGTTGTCTATAATAAGAATAATGAAGAAATAGCTTCTACTGATTTAACATTAATAGAGCCATTATCTGATATAGCAAAAAAAACTTTAGATGATAAGGCAGCTATTATTCAAGCTGCTATAGTATCTAGAATTACTGCAAAATATATAGCAGCAATTTCAAGTGCGTATGCTTTATATTCTCAAGATAATACTTTTGCTAAATTAGGGGCTATTGCAGCATTTGCGGCTTCTTCAAAAGCAATAAATGAAACTTCAAGGGCTGATATAAGATATTGGACAACTTTAGCATCTGATATACAAATGGGTGGTTTACGTCTTAAAAATGGTGAATATATATTAAAAATTTTTTCAGATAATAAAAAAATTTTTGAAAAAACAATTAATATTATCAATGGAAGAACAACATTTATTGATTTAAATTTCTAATTTTAGTTGCATAAAATATAAAAAATACGCATTTTTATTATAATTTTTGTTGACTTATAAAAAAATATTTTTAATAATATTTGTGTAATTAAATAATAGAGGCATAAAAATGATAACAATTAAAAGTATGTCAACATTTGTTGCATGCTTAATAATATGTATATGTATTATAAATAATACATATGCTAAAGAAATTAATAAATATAAAAATAGATTTATAATAGGTGGAGGTTTAAATTATCTTAAATTAGACTCTGAATTTGATGAAAAAGGACGTAGTTTTATTAATAATATTGAATTATCTGATGATGATGTTTCTTTTGAACTTAATGCAAGATATAAAATATATTTTAATAAAACTAAAGACAATAGCTTTTTTGTTACTCCAGAAGTATTTTATAATTTTGGATCAGTTAAAGCCGATGATGACAAGGGATATGGACACTATAGTCTAGAGGTTAGACCGGATTTTGGTGCTAGATTGTCACTAGGATATGAATTTAAACAAAAGCATGCATTATCTGTTGGTATAGGTTTTCAAAATATGTCATATAAATATAATTATTCATTAAGAAATTATAATGCAAACAAAAAAGATGATGAAATGTCTTTTATGTTTTCATTAAGTTATGAATATAATTTAACAGATTATTTAAGTCTAAATTTAAATTTTAGCAGTACATATTTTGATTTTAAAACACCAAATAAAAATGTTGGAACTTTCTTTTCAGTAGTAGATGATTTAGAAAACAATATTTATAAATTTGGTGTAGGCATGGGTTATAGATTTTAATTATTTTAAATTTTATATACCTTTGTAATTTTACAAGGAAGGCTGCTGAAAAAGCCTTCCGATTTTTGTATCCATTGAAACCCACACTTATACTTGTAGTTAAGTTTAACTTTAGCAATGAGGCAATACGGCGTAGTTTTACACTTTGTTATGGCAAAATGTGATGGGACAAAAACAAGCCATAAATGTCTGACAATCAAGCTTTCTTGAATTGGACGACTTATGGGCGTAGTTTGCGGAATAACAAGTTAAAATGATTATGCAAACACATTATTTTCCATCTTATTTTCTCAGTTCATTTTGTTTTTATTATTGTGTGATTTATTCTTGTAAAAATACTCCATTTCTTTCATCAAGCTACAGACATGAGTTGTTAAATAAAAATAAGTAAACCTCTTTTTATTTTCCAACATCTAGCCCTCATTATTCATTCTACAAACATCACCTATAAGTCGTCAAATAAAAAATAAATAAAATTATTTTTTATATTTTCCGATATTTAGGGCTTGTTGTTCCATCCTTTGAGTTGGGTAAGCTACGGGTATGAACCGTCAAATATTAGTGTAAACACTATATTTGATAATATATAGTTTGTGTTGTTTATTCTGTAATGCTTGTTTTCAAATACTCATTGCATTCGTGGGGAAGACTGCACTCTGGCATGAGCTGTTAAACTTTAATGAAAGCATTGATTTTATTGAAGGAGAATAAAGAACTGTCAGATAGGCTGGTGTGTAGTTTTTTATATTAAAGTTATTATTTTATAAGTTTAATTTTCAAATAAATATATCTTTTATTTTATATATAAAATTATAAATCTAATTTTTATTTGTGGCAATTTCAATTATTTTATTATAATTGTCGTTGTCACTAGTTTTATTTTTTCTTTCAAATCCACATTTTTCACATTTATGCAATATTATAAAATTTCCATTTTTTTGTAAAATTTCAATTGGTTTCATAAGGCCTCCACATGAACAAGATCTATCTCCAGGATTTATATCTACATGTTTTGAATATAAACAATTTGGACAATGATTGGTATAGCCATTACCCTTTATTTTTTTACCACAATTTTCGCAAATAAAGTCTTCAACAGTTTTATTAAATTTTTTCATTAATTAACTATTAATTTTTTTAATAAAATTATTAAAATCTTCTGGTGTTTCAAAACTCATATAAACGGATGCAAATCTTATAAATGCAACTTTGTCAATTCTTTCAAGAGTATCCATTACCATTTCACCTATTGTGGAACTTTTAATTTCTGTTGTTCCACTGCTTTCAATTCTTTTTGAAATATCACTAACTATTTCTTCTATTTTTTTGTAATCAAGTCTTTTACCAGCGCTGGATGCAATTGAACGAAATAATTTGTCTTTATCAAATAAAGTTTTTCTTCCATCTTTTTTTGTGACAGAAATTTCTTTTCTTAAAACTTTTTCAATCGTTGTAAATCTAGCATCACAATTTGGACAGAGTCTTCTTCTTTTTATTGTTTCTCCATCATCACAAATTCTGCTGTCTTTAACAGCTGTTTCTTCATTTCCACAAAAAGGACATCTCATATTAATTCTCCTGTTTTTTCTTAATTGTTTTTGATACTGTTTTAGTAGTTGGTTTTTTTACTGCTGTTTTTTCTTCTTCAACAACTGTTTTTTTGATTTTTGTTGATGTTTCTTTTTTTGTTTTAACTTTTTCATTTTTTGTAATTTTTTTAGGATTAAATAATTCTTCTAATTTATATATATCTCTTACTTCTGGAACAAAAAGATGAACTATTATATTTCCTAAATCTAAAATAATCCATCCATCATTTGCTTCACCGCTTATAATTCCATTTATGGATTTTTCGTTTTTTAATTTAATTTTTAATAGTTCCATAGACGACTCAATATGCTTTCCAGATCTTCCATTACCAATAATAACAAAATCTGCAATAGAACTTGTTTTGCTTGTATCGGCAATGATAATATCATTTATTTTTAGCTCATCTAGTTGATTTACTATATAATCTTTTAAGTCTTTTTTTATCATTTATTTCAAAAAAAATTGATTTAAATTTATTATAAAAATAAAATATTAAAATGCCATACTTTTTTAATTATTTATAATATTTTTTTGTTTCATATGAAACATTATCACTATACAAAAAATATTTCTGTCATTAGATAGTTAAATATAAATATCAATATTGAAGCAACAACAACCGCATTCGTTGTTGCTTTTCCAACACCTTCAGCTCCTTTGTTTGAATTATAGCCATAATAGCAGCCCATTGATCCTATTATAAACCCAAAGACTATAGATTTTATTAATCCAGAATAAACATCTTCAGGTTTCATAAAGTCTACTGTTTTAATTATATAGGTTGCTGCATTGAAATCTAGACTATATACACTTGTTAAATAACCTCCAAATACACCTATTATATCAAATATAAATGTTAATATTGGTAAAGAAATTATTGAGGCAATTACCCTTGGGGCAATTAAATATCTAAATGGATTTACTGATAGAGTTTTTAGAGCATCTATTTGTTCTGTAACTCTCAGTGTTCCAATTTCTGCTGCGATAGCTGAACTAATTCTTCCGGCTACCATTAATGCTGTTAAAACTGGACCTAATTCTCTTGTTATACCTAATACAACTATTGAAGGAACTGTATCTGTAATAGACCATCTTGATGATCCAACAAATATTTGAAGAGCTAGAGCGCCACCAGTAAATATTGCAGTCATACCAACAACTGGTAGCGATAAAAATCCTATTTTATATAATTGTTTTATAATTAAATTAAAATGCCATTTTGGAGTAATAGAATATTTTACTGTATTATAAAAAAATATTGATACTTTTCCTAAAGATCTAAAATTTTTTAATGTTTTTTCACCAATATCTTGTAATATTTGTATAATTTTCATGTTTTTTTCGTTTTAGGTTTTATAAACTAACAATATTTTATTTTTATAAAAAATCAATAAATAAAAATATATAAAACAATTGTTTTTTAAAAAAAGTTGTCTATAATAATATTTAGAAGTTTTATTTCAAGAGATTCTTGCTGCCGAAAGTAGCAATTTGATTATTTAATTAATCATTATTAGGGCATTACGCCTTTATTTTATTATTTTAGAGCTTTAAAAAAGCCCATAATTTTTATATGTATGACAATAAATTTAAGTAAATTTAAAAAGGATATTTTATTCTTGCCGCTTGGTGGAAGTGGGGAGATTGGTTTGAATTGCAATTTGTATCAATATAATGGAAAGTGGTTGATAGTTGATTTGGGCGTTGGTTTTACAAATGATATACCAGGTGTTGATGTAATGGTTCCGGATATATCTTTTATAAAAAAGAACATAAAAGATTGTGTTGGCATTTTATTGACCCATATTCATGAAGATCACATTGGCGCGATACAATATTTGTGGGAAGAATTAAAATTGCCTATTTATACATCAAAATTTACAGCGACTTTTTTAAGAGAAAGATTAAGCGAATATGAATTTGCTGATCAGGTTAAGATTATTGAAATTAAGGAGGGAGAACCATTAAAATTAAAACCATTTGAGATTGAATTTATTGGTTTAACCCATTCTACTCCTGAAATGAGAGCTATTTTGATTAAAACAGAAAAAGGGAATATTCTGCATACAGGAGATTGGAAGTTTGAAGAAAAACCTGTTATTGGTGCTATTTCAAATAAAAAAAGACTTAAAGAGCTTGGCAATAAAGGCCAAGTATTGGCAGCTGTATGCGAGTCTACAAATGTATTTAAAACGGAAAAGTGCAAAACAGAAGCTGAATTATTGAAAAATTTAAAATCAATAATGAAAGAGCATAGAGATGGACTAATAGTCTGTGCAATTTTTGCATCAAATATTGCAAGAATTATATCTTTGTCTTTAGCAGCAAAATCTGTTGGCAGAAAAATTGGCATAGTAGGCAGATCAATCTATAGAATTTTAAAAGTTGCGAATGAAATGAATTATATTCCTAAAGGTTTAGAATTTATAGCTGAAGATGACTTAGGAAAATATGATAAAAAAGAATTGATGATTATTTCAACTGGATGTCAGGGTGA
The DNA here is from genome assembly GCA_944392625.1 of uncultured Rickettsiales bacterium. GTDB lineage: Bacteria > Pseudomonadota > Alphaproteobacteria > Rickettsiales > UBA1997 > CALXSC01. Next base: position 35,886 of record CALXXG010000107.1, on the reverse strand, counting down.
ATTAACTTCTGGTTTAAATAAACTTGCCAATGATACTCATAAAAATATTCATTTAGCAAGCGGAGATACGGTAATATTCTCTGCAAGCGTAATACCTGGCAACGAAAAAAATATTTATAATTTATATAACAAACTTTCTGAAAAAGATGTTAAAATTATAACAGCTGAAAATAGTTTTGTTCATTTATCAGGCCATTACACAAGAGATGAATTAATTGAAATGTATAAACTTGTAAAACCAAAAATGGTTATAGCCACCCATGGTGAAGCTATGCATTTGTCAGAGCATAAAAGAATAGCAAAATCGTGTGGCATTAAAACTGTCATTAAAGGCAAAAATGGCGATTTAATAAAAATAGATTCTGAACATCCGGAACAAAGCAAGGTTATAGAACATTTAGACCTTACAAATATAGCTATTGACGGAAGAAGAATGATTCCTTTAACAAGCCATATAATAAATGAAAGAAAAAAGATGTCAGAATCTGGAATTATTTTTGTTGTTTTAATGGTTGATAAAAATTATAAACTAGCTAATATACCATCTATAACAACAGCCGGAAATTATGATTTATATCAGGAAAAAGATATGAAAGAAATTCTTGAAGAAGATATAGCAAAAAGTTATAATTCGGCTTTAAATAGAATGACAAATCCAGAAGATGCTGCAAGGTTTGATTCAAATGAAAAAAAAGAATTGTTTTTAGAAAAAGAGGTTAATAGAACTATAAATCATATTTTTCAATTGGATATGGGAAAAAAACCATATGTGGTAATTAAGATGTGTAAAATATAGAATGTGATATTAATAACTTTAGAGAAAAAATGAAAATTTTTGATCTTATGCATGGGATATTAAATAAAAGAATTAAATTGTCTTTTATGCAATTTATATTTTATTTTTCTGCTTTTAGCTTAATACTATATTCATATCCACTTTTTAAAAAATATTATTTAACCTACAATAGTATATTGCTATTGTTTCCAATAGCAATATTTACATATTTTGTGCTTTGTTTATTTTATTCATTAATAACTTTTAAAAAAGGTTTTAAATATATTATAGGAACAATATTAATTTTTAATGCTATAGTATATTACTATATGTTGAGTTATGGAATAGTATTTGATGTTAATATGTTGATTAATATTACAGAAACTAACTATAATGAAGCATCTGAATTTTTTAGTATAAATCCATTTATATTTACTTTTTTCTTTGGCTGTATGCCTATATATTTCTTATCAAGAAATATTGAAGTTGATTTTGATAACTATAAAAGAAAGAAAATTTTTGCTATTTGTAGTTTTGTTATAGCTATATTATTATTGATATCTCCTTGTTATTTGTTTAAAAAAAGTAAAACTTTTTTAAAGGATAATCAGAGAATAACCAGCTATATAATTCCAATAAATTATATTGGTTCAATATTTGAATTTATAGCTTTTAAAGCTGACATATATTGGACCGCAAGAAACTTGATAAGAATAAGCGACGATGCAGTTTTAACAAGAGTTAATAAAAGTGAAAAGAGAAATCTTTTAATCTTTATGATTGGAGAATCTGCTAGAGCTAAAAATTTTTCGTTGAATGGATATGAAAGACCAACAAACGAATTTTTAAATGATTATAAAGGTGAAATAATCAGCTTTAAAAATTTTGAATCATGTGCAACTTTTACTGCGGCTAGTTTAACATGCACTTTTTCGCATTTGCCAAGAGAAAAATTTGATTATTCTCAGAGTTTTAAATATGAATCATTGATAGATATTTTTGATAAGGTTGGCTTTGATATATATTGGAAAAGTAACAATGGAAAATGTAAAAATGTTTGTAAAAGAATTAAAAATTCATTAGTTAAAAGTTTTGGAACAAATATATATGATGACTTATTATTAAGGGTATTTAAAAGTGATATAAAGCAATTGGAAGGTGAAAACAATTTAATATTTTTACATGGAAGAGGAAGTCATGGACCTTTATATTTTAATAGATATCCAAAAGAGTTTGAAAAATTTAAACCTGCATGTAATGATGAATTGCAAAATTGCACTATTGAAGAAATAGTTAATGCCTATGATAATACAATTTATTATACAAGTTATTTAATAAAAGAAATTATTGATATATTAAAAAGTTATGAAGATAAGTATAATGTAGCTTTTATTTTTATGTCTGATCATGGACAGTCTTTAGGTGAAAACGGGATATTTATGCACAGCGCACCATTTGATAGTGCACCCATAGATCAAAAAAATCCAGCTTTTTTTATGTGGTTTTCTGATGGTTTTACAAAAGAATTTAATCTTGATTTGAACTGTCTAAAGAAAAAGTCTAATGAAAATTTTTCGCAAGATAATATATTTCATTCAATGCTTGGATTATTTGGTGTAAAATCAATGTATTATGAGGAAAATTTGGATATATTTAAAAGTTGTATAAAATATATGTATCTATAAAATAATAGATACATATAATATTATTTATTTATTTTTTCTTTTAGTTGCTTAATAAAATTATCATAGCCGCTTTGAGAGATTGCGCTATTTATATCGCTTCTTTGACTGCTTATGAAACTTATGCCTTCTGGAATGATATCGGTTATATATAGCTCATTATCTTTAACTATAACTCTAAAGTTAACATTTACATCTCTATTATTCATATCTTTTGTTGTTGTGTACACCATATACACGGTGTCTTTTTGCTTAACTATTTTATTAATCTGTAGATCTTTGTTATAGTCCTTCAATTTTGGCATATAATTTTCTAAAAGATATTCTTTATATAAAATCTGAAATTCTTTTCTTTGATCTTGAGTTAGATTTTTCCATTGATTTCCTAAAATAAATCTAGCAACCCAATCAGAATCAACTATATTTTCTGTAAATTTTTTATATTCTGCTTCTTTTTGTTTTTCTGACAATTTAGAATTACTCAAAATTGTTTGAGATTGAATACTCATATTTTTTATAAAATTTTCAACATCTTTATTTGCAATATTTTTCGCAAAAGCAGTTGTTAAAAATGTAAAAAACAATACTAAGACAATATAAGTTTTTTTCATATTAATTACCCCGTGCTTGTTTAATTTTATATGCTTGTGATTGTCCATAAGCATTTCTCATCATTATATATGGATCAAAAGATGATTCCATTAAATCATAAAAATTTACTACAGCATAACTTGCGTTATCAACTACATATAGTCCGCCTCTAGTAAATATTATCCAATTATCAAGTAATGGTCTTTTTCCACCAATCTTAAATAAATTGTAGTCCAAAGGATCTATAGCCATTTCTGTTCCCCATGTTAATGTTCCCCTGATATCATTAGGACCAAAGAATGGCAACATTAAATATGGGCCTGCCGGCACATGATATTTTGCCAATGTTATGCCTAAGTCTGTTGTTGGAGGGGTTGTCCCTTGATAACCAGATACATCTAAAATACCAAATACTCCATAGAATGTATTTATTCCAAAACTATAAAATGCTCTTGCAGCATTATCAAAATCTAACTGTAATACATAATTCATAAAAATTATTGGTAATCTGAAGTTCATAACAATATTATGAACAGACTTTCTAATTCCAGGTGTTGTAATTTTTTCGTACACATTATAATATAATGGTCTAGCAAGATATTTTAATATAAAAGAATTAAATTCAAAAATTTTTCTATTCATTTTTTCCCACGGATCCCATACCTGTATATTATCATTTATATTTTCTGGTTCGTAGTCCAAATCGTAAAAATCATCAGCATCATTGTATTCTTCTTCCTTTGTTATATTTATAGTTGAATTTATATCAATTCGTCTTGCAAATGAATGTTTAGAGTAAATAAATATACAAAAGAACAACAATAAAAATTTAAAAATTTTATTTATTATTCTCATCGCTTTTTTGTTCTACTTGTTCAGGCTTATTAAATTTTGCATTATATTTGTCAACTAATTCTTTTGTGTCATTGTTTTTTATTCTTTCAAGAAGTTCTTTGGCTTCTGTATAGTTTGGATCTTTCTGGAGCATTTCTTCTAATAGTCTTTTTGCGTCTCCATTAAAATTTTGTAATACTAAACAATAGGCATACATATATTGAGCCTTAAGTTCATTTGGCCAAAACCTTTTTATTATTTTAAATCTAAAAGAAGCATCCCATAAATGATTGTGTTCTAAATGATATATTCCTGTATCATAATTTGTTTGATATAAATTTTGAAATTTTCTTTTGCTATCTTCTATAAAGAATTTGAGCTTTTGATATAAGGAAATTGTTTGATTTTTAGTTTTTTCAAAAAATTGTTTAATATTTGTAAGCATTTTTTTATTTACTTTTATAAATCTATATAGAGAATATAACTAGAAAAATATTTATCAAGTAAATTTTTAAAATGTATAACGTTTTAATTATTGGTTTAGATCTTTTATCAGAAAAGATAATAAATTGTTTAAAAAAGGCAAAATATAATACTTTTGGATTTGATTTTGATGTTGATAAAATTGAATTATTTAACAAGAAAAAATTAATAGATAATTCACCAAGCATTATATTAAATGATTTATTAAAAAAATCAGATATTGTAGTTTTAAATATTGAGTATTCAAAATACAAAAATGTTTTTAAACTCTTACCTTTTACAAAAAGTGATTGTTTGATTTTAAATGTTAATATGTATAAGGAAAACACAAATAAAATTAAATCATTACTGCAAAATCGTGAAGACAACTTTATGCCTTGTAATTTTTTACTGTTTCCAAACAATGTAGTATTAAATTATGATGTAAATACTAAAATGAACGTAATTTTAAAATCATCAAATTTTTTTCATGAAATTGGTTTAAAGACGTCTGTTTTAGATCCAAAAGAAAATGATGAGATTTTTTGTAATTTATATCAAATTCCATATTTGTTTGAATATACTCTATTTAAAAATCTTACATATCATTTTATATCTAAAAAAGACGATTATGATAATTATAATTTTTTCTTTGATGATATAATATTAAATAAAAAAAATATTTTAGATAAAATTAGATTATTTATATCTAATATACCAGATATACAAAATATTTCTTATATTAAAGATTTTTTAGAAAATAATAGTATTGGTTTTATAAAACAATCAAAAACTGTTGATAAAGATGTTGATGATGTTTTAATATCAAAAATATTATTTGAAAAAACTTTTATAAAGAGCTTTGTTGATAATACTTCTGAATACTATTTAGATCTAAAATATTTAAATTTTGATTATTTAAAATATGATATGAAAGCTGTTGAAGAATATTGTTTAAATAATGTAGAAAATACAAAGATTTCATTAATGATAATGAAAGAAAAGCTAATTAGCCTTTCATCGTTTTTGCAATTTGATGACATATCACTAAATAAAAAGCATATACAACAATTTTTAAATAACTAGCGTATAAAAAATTATTGTACTTTTGTACAATAATTTTTTAATAAAATCTAATAAAATTTATTCTTCCTCTTTATCAAAGTCTCTAATATATTGAGCTATTGAGCCCATAATAACATTAATTGCGGTATCTCTGTTTAGATATGTTGTATTAATTGTAATATCAGCCTCTCTATAAATAGGCATTTTTTTATCATAAATTTCCTTTAAAATTTCTTCCTTGTTGCCCTGTTCTAATATAGGTCTTGTATTTTTTCTTTTAACCCTTTCAAGTAGTGTGTCAAATTCAACTTCCAAAAATACAGAAATTGCTTTTTCTTTAATTAATTCTCTAATATCTTTATCATCAAATGCGCTGCCGCCAATTGACAATACTTGTGGTTGATGGTTGTTTAAAATTTTTGCAATGGTTTTTCTCTCTATTTTCTTAAAATATTCCTCACCTTTAGTATTAAAAATATCTACAATACTCATTCCTTCAGCTTTCTCTATTTCCCTATCAGAATCTATAAATTTTATATTTAATCTTTGTGCAAGAGAAAAGCCAGTTGTTGTTTTTCCAGCTCCCATCATACCTATTAATATTATAGTTTTTCTATTTGCTGGGTGTATTCTTTCTTCCATTTTTTAAAAATATTTTTTAATAAAAATTAACTTGAATAATTATAAAACATATAATACCTTAAGGATTATAATATTGGTATTATAATTTTCAAGTAAATAATGCAAAAAATTTTATCTTTCAATACAATTTTTGTTGGTGTAAATTTAATTTTACAGAACGATAATAATATACTTATAACTAAACAATTTGAAAGCAAAAAACAGTCTGAAATTTTGATTTCATCAATTGAAAAAACACTTATAGAAAGTGGTTTAAAATATAATGATATAGATATATTTTCTTCAATTACAGGACCTGGAAATTTTACAGGTATTAAAACAAGTTTAGCTGTTTTAAAAGCATTAGAAATTTCCACTAATAAAAAAATAATAACAACAGATGTTTTTGAAATTATATCTCATGGCTTTAACAATTATGATTTTATAATTTTAGATATGTCAACAGTTAAATATTATATTAAAGACAATAATAGCAATTATTTTGTAATTTACAAAAATGATATTGAAAGATTTTTAAACGACAACAAAGATGCAAGATTTTTAACAAATGATAAAATGCTATTTGGCAAAAATATAACTTTATCAGAATTTTCAAATGAAAAATGGGGCAATTTAATTAATTATAAGGCAAAAAACAATATTTTTACTCAAGAAATTACACCACTATACATTGAAGAGGCCTCAATTACACAGAGGAAAAACTAGAATATAATTTTCTCACTAAAATGGTTAATATAATACAATTAAATTTGTGTTAATTGTATTATATATCTTATTAAGAAATCTCTATTAATTCATAATTTCTATTGCCCATCTTCAATTCGTCCATGTATTCTAGTTGATGCAACCCTTCCCTTGATTCAATTCTTTCAACTATATCATGTTTATCTTTTTCTGGCAAACTATAAACTAAATCAATGGATGCTTGGTCTATAGCTAAAATATCAGTTGAGGCAAGAATGCCAATATCTGGACATGTTGGTTTCGCTCCATGTGCATCACAATCGCAATCAACAGAAATATTTTTTAATACATTAATATAGGTAATTTGATTTCCGAAATTATCGCAAATAGCTTTTCCGCCTTCAACCATTCTTTCTAAAAACTGTTTTCCCGTTGGAAATCCTTTTCCATGCAATTGAATTTTGCCAACTTTTCCAGAAGCGCAGCCTATTGAAATATTTTTTAGCGATCCACCAAAACCGCCCATAGCATGTCCTTTAAAATGAGTATAAACAACCATTGAATCATAGTTCTTTATATTTTTTCCAACAGCCACTTCTTTTAGATGTTTTCCATCTTTTATTGGAAGATTAACATCTCCATCAGCATCCATAATATCAACAGGACAAAAAGTCCAGCCGTTAGTCTTTAAAACTTCTCTATGGGTTTCTGTATTTTGTCTCGGACTTGAATAGGCGACGTTGCACTCAACTATAGTGCTGTTTGGTATCTGTTTTTGTAATGCTTCGGCTAAATTGCGTGGAAGTATATTAGGTCCATGCGGTTCGCCTGTATGCAGTTTAATGGCAGTTTTGCCCTTTATATTTTGATTAACTTTACCATAAATTTTTACTAAATTTTCCGGCGTAATATCTCTAATAAAATAAACTTTTGCTTTTTCTTTTACATTGTCATTTGTTTTTGCAGCTGCAAAAGAATCGCTAATATTAAAATTTTTGCCAATTAATCCAACGGCTGCAGCACCAATTGAAAACTTTAAAAAATCTCTTCTTTTCATAGCAATACCAATAATTTATTTATAAAATAATAACTACACTAATGATTTGCCTAATTCGTAGGCCTGAGTTGTATATTTTGTGCCATTAATAGCACCAGCAGGCCACATGCCAGGGGCTATAATCTGTCCAACATCACTCCAACCAAGATAATTCAACAAAACTTCATAATGTTTTTTTATAGGTTCCGCCTCTGATGAAGCTGTATTTGCATAGGTCATCAGTAGTACAGATTTTTTAGAAACATGAATTTTCCCATTAATTGAATAAAAACGATCTATAACCGTTTTAAGCTGCGTTGAAAATCCAAAATAATACATTGGTGTAGCAAATACAACTATATCCGCATCAACTATATTGTCTATCACCTCATTAAAATCATCTTGAAAAACGCATTCTCCATTCATACCGCAACTATTGCAGGCAATACATGGATGAACATTTTTAAAAGCGGAGTCAAACCTTACAACTTCGTGTCCAGACTCTACTGCTCCCTTAATAAAATACTCAGCCAAGGTATTTGAATTGCCATTTTTACGTGGACTTCCAGTCAAAACTAATATTTTCATTTTTTTACTCCCATTTTTTATTTTATTTATATTATCATTAGAATTTGCTGCAAACACAGTCTTTTTAAAAATACTTCCACCAACGACACCAGCCATTGCCATCGCACTATTTTTTATAAATTCTCTTCTTTTCATAAGGGCCTCTATTTATCAATTTGACTTTCTGTAAAAGGATCCGCCCTATGTCCCATAAGTTTGATTTTTGAACATTCTTCATCAAAATCCTTCAATTCCTGCGGGGTCAAACGCATAGAAGCAGCACCAAGAAAATCATTTAGGTGTTTAGGGTTTGTCGTGCCGGGAATTGGTGCAATCCATGATTTTCGTGAAAGCATCCATGCTAAAGAAAATTGTGCAGGAGTCATATCTTTTTTCTTTGCCCATTCCTCTACAAGCTTTACAAGCGGCATATTATGTTTTAGTGCCTCTGGCGTAAATTGTGGTAAAGTTGCCCTTCTATCAGGCTTATAGAAACGATCATTTTCATTTATAGTGCCAGTTAAAAAACCACGTCCTAAAGGACAATATGGCACAAAACCTATACCCAATTCCTCAAGAGTAGGAAATATTTTTGTTTCTGGTTCTCTCCACCATATAGCATACTCGCTTTGAACAGCAGCTAAGGGTTGAACGGCATGAGCCTTTCTTATTGATTTTGCGCTAGCTTCTGACATGCCAAAATTTAAAACTTTTCCTTCTTTTATCAAATCTTTAACAGTTCCTGCGACATCTTCTACTGGAACCTCAGGATCAACTCTGTGTTGATATAATAAATCTATATGGTCAGTGCGGAGTCGTTTTAAGAACCTTCCACCGCCCTTTTTATGTGATCAGGTCTACTATTTAAAGCTGTTGGTTTGCCTTCTTCTACGCCGAAACCAAACTTTGTAGCAATCTTCACATTATTACGAACAGGCTGCAACGCCTCGCCAACCCACTCTTCACTAGTATATGGTCCATAAACCTCAGCCGTATCAAAAAATGCAACTCCATTTTCATAAGCTTCACGAATTAAAGCAATCATTTCATTTTTATCATATTTTCCACCATAATACCCGACCATTGGCAAACATCCAAGACCAATAGCAGACACCTCAAGATTGCCAAGATTTCTATGCTCCATCTGTTTTTTCTGTATAAAAGAAGATGAATTGTTTTTACCAATAGGTGCTTTAGAATCATCAGCTAGAACTTTTGAAACACCAAACTTTGTAGTAGCCATCAATAAAGAAGCACCCGAACTAATTTTTAAAAATTCTCTACGATTCATAATACTACCAATTAATATTTTACCAATTTTAATTTTAAAATATATGCTAAAAAAGTGGTATCAAAAATAGTTCAAAAAACTTACAAAAACAGTTCAAAATTTTAAATATTAAATTTCATTAAACTGAAAAATTTATATTTAAATATAACAAATAGCAATTATTATTAGACAAATTAAAAAATAGTATTATATGGTTCTAATACTATTTTATTTATGATTTTTATTTTGTTAAAAACAAAACAATATCATTATAGTTTGTATATAATATAGTTCCCCAAACAGTAATTAGATATATAAATGATACTAATACAATACAGCTTCCAATATCTTTTGCAATTTTTGAAAGAGGGTGAATTTCGTCCGATATTCTATCTATTGTCATTTCAATAGCTGTATTAGTTAGTTCTGCTATTATAACTAAAAATAATGAACTTAATAAAATTAGTTTTTCAATTACTGTTATCGGAAGCAAAATAGCTATTGGGGCTAATATTATAAATACAAGAATATCTTGCCTAAAGGCCTCTTCTGACTTAAAGGTGGCAATAAATCCATCATAGGAATACTTAAAAGCATTAAGTATTCTAATAATACCTTTTTTTGTAGTTTTCATTATAAAATATTTTATATTTTTTATAAAATATAAATAAAAAAATAAAAAATTCAAATATTTTTTTGTTGATAATTATTAAAAATTATGGTATAATATTATCATTAACAAATCTTATTAATATGCAAAGTAATTCAAGCAAGACACTTTTATTGAGATTTGAGAAAATCAAATTGAGCTGGAGGTTTGATGATAATAAATATATAAAAAATACTTTATCTCAAATAATGTATAATTATATAATTGACTTAAAAAATAAAAAATTAACTGAATTAAAATTTGGTTTTATTAGTTTAAAAAGAATAGTTAATTATATCAAATATCTTTATAAATATTTATTTCTATTAAATATTTACATAGATAATAATATTACAAATACGAAATAAATTTATAATTTACAACTTGGTTTTTAATGTATATATAAATAATTTACAGTATTTAATACTATAAATTATTTATATAAATTAATTATTTGTATTTATTTGTATAGATTGTTCTGTATTATTTAAATTATTGCTGTTTTGTGTAGCAACTTTATATTGTTCTTTTACTGATTGTATATATGAATTTATTTGATTTAAATTTGATGCAACTGCTATATTATTTGGAGTTATACCGGACATTGCAATTAATATTGTTAATGGTATTGTTGTTTGTAATGTACCGCTTAATAATGTAAAGTTTGCATTCACTTTGTCTAATTCAACATAGTTGGAAAATAACTTAAAATTACCAGTTAGTTTTCCATTTATTAATGGCCTTGTAATATCAAAATCAAACCGCCCACCACTTTTTTTAGAATATTGTATATTTCCTTTTGTTATTTGTTCAAAAAAAGTTTTCTCATTAGAATTATATAATGTATCTTCTGCATTTAACCTATTTAATAATTCTGTATTAGAATGTATCTCAAATAGGTTAGAGCTTAATGTTTGCAATCCAAAATTGTCAATGACTATTCCACTGCCTATTATATTAGCTTTTAACAAATAGCTATTTATAAAATTTTCTAAATTAAAACCTTCTGCATATAGTACAGAACTAAATCCGATTAAACCATTTATATTTTTTAAACCAGAAAATGGATACAAAATATCTGAAATTTTAGCTGTACATCCATTAAATGTTAAATTTAATTTTTTAGTATACAATAAATTTAAAAATCCACTTATTTTACATTGTCCGCCAAATCCTTTTATATCAAATTGGTTTATATTTATTGCACCATTATTAATATTTGACATAAAATTAATATTTTCTATTTTAGAATTTTTAAAGTCTAGGTTATTAGCCAATATATTTATACTGCCAAAAATTCCATCAAACATTGGTAAATTAAACAGTATTTTATTTATATCTATATTTTTATTTAAACTAATATTAGATAGATTTAGATTGACGTTTATAAATGGTTTTGATGCAGATATATTGAATGATATATTTCCAGTAATTTTGTTGTTTATATTTATATTATATATATCTAAAAGTCCTTGCGATGTTTTTATTATAAATTGATAGTTGTCATCTATAAAATCTTTATACTTTATATTATTTATTTTAAATTTAAAATATGAATTTAATGTAAAATTATTTAAAGACAACATTTGAGTCTTAAAAGATTTTATATAGGAAACATTTTGGGTAGAAGTATTGCTATTGTCAGTTATAAAATTATCTAAGTTTAAATTATCAATAATAGTATCAACAGCTAAATAAGAAATACCAGAATCAAATTTAATTTCTAGTTTATTTTTTGTCGTTATTTTTGGGCTTTCGTATGATGCATTATTTATAAATAACATATTATTTTTAATTTGTATATTGCCACTAAATTTAAAATTTTCTTCTTTTGTTTCTTGTTGATTTGATTTATTGTTTTCAATATTAATATTTCTTATGAAATTAAAGAATTCTTGTAGATTTTCACCGTTTATTTGAAGAAAGTCATTCTCATTATTTTCTTCAATTAAAACCTTTGTTTTTCCAGGTAGTTCGCTTGATACTTTTTTAAAATCAAACGTTTTTTCAGCCTTTGTTGAGTATATAAATTGTATAATTGTATTCGAAACATCTCTTTGATTTAATTTTAACTTTTTTATATTTATATCAAAGTTTATTGGATTTTTTTCCAAAATTTTTTCAATAAAACTAATATTTCTATTTTGTTTAATTATTTGTCTTTGAACTCCTGAAAATATAGATATATTTCTTTCATTTATTTCTTTGTCAATATTACCAGACATATTTTTGATAAATAAATTATCTAAATTTATAGATGCCATATTTATTTTAATATCGCTTTGTGAATTATCATTAAAGTCAAATTTAGCAGTTGCATCTCCTATTACATTTTTGCCTTTCATATTAAATTTAGAAATATTTAATATATTATTTTCAAAATTAAATTCTGATACTATATCTAAATTTGAATTGTCTATGATCCTTTTAAATAATACACTTTGTGGACTAAATATTGTTCTGGCAAATATTTGCGGATTTATTATATTAAATGTTGCTTTTCCAGAGGCTTTTTTATTAGAACTATCAAAGTTGAAATCCATATTGATTCTAAATGCTTGAGAATTTAAATAAATTTTATTAATAAAATTTTCTTGTTTTTTAGTTGTAGAAATATCAATATTTAGTGATTGCTTATTTGATAGAGTAGAACCATTTAGCAATAGCTTATTTTTATTATATGTTCCTGTTAAATTTATTTGCGAAAAGTCTCTAGTATAATCTGTTCCATTTATTTTTATGCTATTATTTTTTAAAATTATTACTATATTTCTATCTTTGTTTATAAATTTTCCATAATGTTTATCTATTATATTTTTTATTATGTTTATTTGCGACTCATTAAATTCTTGAAAGTTAAAATTACCATTTATTATTTCAATTTTTGTAATTATAAATTTTTTTGCTATTAAATCTTTTGGTGAAAGAAACAGTCGTAATTTTTGTATATCAAAGTTTAATAAATAATTTTGTCCATTTAAATCTTTGCCAATTATATTATCTATAGTTATATGCGGTACTAAGAATGATTTAAATGAAATATTTCCGTTAATTGATGCCGATGGAACTATATTGGAATTTGGTTCAGTTTGCATTAAACTTGCTATTTCGCTATTTATTGTTTCTTTATATTTATCAAGTTTTATAATAGCCTGCAATGAAAGTAAGCCAAATAATATAATTAATGCTATAACCGAAATAGAAATAGATATTTTTTTAAAAATACCGATTCCTGTATCAAGTTTAATTTCATTAGAAGGATCCTTATTTTCTTTTTTCATATTATTTTAATTTTATTGTATAATATTATATATTATTTTTAAAATATTTTCATCAGCATTAGGGACAGCAAGTTTTTTAACATTTTTTGACATTTCTTCAAGTTTTTGCTTATTCTTTATTAGATCAAAAAACATTACTTGAAAATCTTTTATATTAAAGTCCTTTTCCAAAACCATTATACCAGCATTATTTTTTTCAAAACTTTGAGCATTAACTTCTTGCCTATTATTTCCTCTATTAGTTAACGGTATTAAAATGCTTGGTTTACCAGCTATTGCTGTTTCACATAATGTTCCACTACCAGCTCTACCAATTACTAAGTGTGCCTTTGATAACAGCTCGTCCATGTTGTTAAAAAATGGTTTTACTGTTGCATCAAGATTTATTTTTTTATAATATTCTCTAACATTATCAACAAATTCTTCCCTTACTTGATGATATATTTTTAAATTTTTTTGTTCAAGTTTATGCTTTTCATCAAATATTTTAGGTAAGTACTCACTAAATATTTTTGCTCCACCACTTCCTCCAGTTATTAAAACTATAAATTTTTCATTATTTTCTGGGTATTTATATTCATTTTTATATAATTTTTTAATATTTTCTCTAACTGGACTTCCAGTATACACGATTTTATTCATATCATCAAATTTGACTCCATATAGTTCATAATATGTAGTCATAATTTTTTTAGCATATTTTCCAAATATTTTATTTATTTTTCCTATATAAGCATTTTGTTCATGAAGAATAAATGGAACTTTGTACCATAAACAAGCCATTAATGTTGGAAGAGTTGCATAACTACCAAAACCTATAACTAAATCCGGTTTTTCTTGTTTTATTAATTTTTTTGCCTGCAAAAATCCTTTTAAAATATTTTTTAAATTTGAAAAAGATTTAATCGTTTTACCAGCATCTATTATTCTATAATTTAAATTGCATGAAGAATATTTCTCATAAATTTTATCAGCAATTATACAAATATTACTATTGTTGCTAGTCAATTTTTCTGCAACTGCTATTGCTGGAAAAATATGTCCTCCAGATCCGCCTGTTGCTAAAAAAATTTTAAATTTTTTATTTTTTTCTATCATATCTATCCCATCCAAACTTTTTAATTATAATATTAGCATTATTCTTACCAATATTTATAATAAAATTATAATATTCATTGTATTTATTCAAGAAAATTTTAAGATTTATTTTGTGTCTTTAAACATATTTTTTTTAAATACAAAAATATTGACTTTTTGTTGATAATAAATATAATTTTTTTTAATAGAAATTGAAAAATAATTAGTTATGACAAAAGAAACTATAATACAGGAAGAAAGATCTAGTTTAACAAAAAGAGCTATACAATTAAAAAATTCAATTAATGATGAAAATCCTGATAAATTATTAAGTTTTGTTAATACTATAGAACATATTTTAAAAGTAAAATTAAAAAAGGTTGAATATGAAATAACAACTAAAAAAACTACTAATATTATTCAATCTTCTGAGCTCATAATAACGCCAATGGATAATAATGATAAAGAATAATTTATCCTTTTGATAAAAATTCGCTAACACTCTTAAATACCTCTTTTGAATCTCTATAAAAATTGGGGACATTTTTTATTTCAAGATTTAGCTCTCTTTC
Organism: uncultured Rickettsiales bacterium; assembly: GCA_944392625.1. Taxonomy (GTDB): domain Bacteria; phylum Pseudomonadota; class Alphaproteobacteria; order Rickettsiales; family UBA1997; genus CALXSC01. The sequence continues at coordinate 20,699 of CALXXG010000107.1, read as the reverse complement.
ATTTTTTAAAACATTTTTTACATCAAAAATTATATTTATATAATTGTCATTTATTGATTTTATAAAGTCTTTATTTAAGTATAATAAATTGGGTTTTATAGGATTATATATTTCTTTATTTTCTTTGTGATCTAAATCTAATAGTCTTAAATTATAATACTTATTTATTTGATCAATATATTTATTAATTTCTTCTTTTACATTTGATTTGTAAGTTATTAGAGAATTTTTTGGCAAATAACTCAAAATAGATTCAAGATTATTATTATAAAATAAAGGTAGCCAATTTTCAAATCCATTATAAATTATACCGTTTGATATATTTTGATATAAAAAATCATTATCTGTTGGAGTACCAAATAAATTTCTATAGTTTTGTTTGAAGTTTTGTATATTATTTTTATTAAATAGAACTTCTCTTATAGACAATACAAAAATTTTATTATGTGATCCAAAACTTATTTGTGTTTCTGGATTAAATGATTTTATTGTTTCTATTTTGTTATTTTTTAATATTATTCTATAAGATTTATTATCGAAAGTTATTAAATCAGCGACTTCATTATTTATACTATAGTCACCTAAACTTATGGCTGTTTCTTTATTATTATAGCAATTGTTTTCTAATAAATTTTTTAATTCTTCCAATGAGATATTTTGATTTTTTGACAAGTTTATGTAGGTAAAGTCATTTCTGTTTATTACCTTTTGCACTAAAGCGTTTTTTGAAATTAACAATAAAACTTTTTTATTTTTAAAAATATTCTGATAGTTTAATAATTTATAAATAGCCTCAACTCTATCAGATTGTATTTTTAGCTGCGGTGAATTAACATCATATGGAATAGTATTCCACTCTGGAAAATTTATTATTTGTATTTCTTTATCATAGAAATTTATTTCTTTTTTTGTTAACTCTAAATCAAAGTTGTCATCAACTATTTTAACAATAAAATTAAAATTTGTCTCATTAAAAATATTATACAATATATAATTAATACTATCTTTTGTAATATTTTTTATAACTGTTGAGCTATTAATATTAAAGATTTGAGTTTTATAGTCCATATAGCAATAATCCACTTCTAATTATTATTTAAATAATAATTTTAATATTTATATATAAAGTTTCACATGAAACAAAGGTTATTATTAAATATAATAACCTTAATTTATTTACATTATTTCTTTTAAGAAAGCTTTTTCAAGTGATGTTTCAGAGTGTTTTTGTTTTAATTCTTCAGGAGTACCAATAAAACATATTTTACCACCACATAAAATGCCAATTCTATCACATATTTCATCAATATCCGATAAAATATGTGAGCTAAAAAACACGCTTTTATTTTGTTTTTTACTTTCTAAAAGTAAATTTTTTAAATATATTCTAGCTTTTGGATCTAAACCACTCATTGGTTCGTCCAATATGACAAGGTTTGAATTACCTAAAAATGTTGATATTAAGCCTAATTTTTGAGTCATACCTTTAGAATACTTTGAAACACGAAGATTTAAGGCGTCCCTATTTAAAGATAATAAATCAGCAAGTCTAAATATTTCTTTTTCTAAGTCCTGATTGGTTGGTTTATAAGATTTATCAAAACCATTAAATATTTTTAAAAATTCTAATCCTTTGAGCATTGAAGATGCTTGAAATTTTTCCGGTAAATATCTAAGTCTTTCTCTACTTTTTGTTAATGTTGAAGATATGCCAGAAATTTCAATATTACCGTTATCAGCGTTTAAGAGATCAAGAATAATTTTTATTAATGTTGTTTTGCCGGCACCATTTAAACCTATTAAGCCAAATATTTCATTCTGTTTAAGTTCAAAATTTATGCCATCAAGAACAATATGATCTCCAAAATGTTTTTTTAAATCTATAATTTTTAATGGACTATTTGACATGATTATTTTTTTCTTTTTTAAAATGTAAATAAACAAAAATACCAATAATAATACTTATTATATATAAAAATCCTACTATTGAAAATGCTAACCATGGGCTAGATACTAGCAATACAGTAAACATAGCAGCAACAATCAAAACAAAATTTTTATATTGTGGTTTTATTTTTACTTTTTTAAAGCAAGGTGTTGGTAATGTTCCACCAGCTAATAAAGCTACAATTAAAGTATTTATTACTACAAAAATAGGGCTAACCCAAAAACCGTGACCAAATTTAAAACTTAATATTAAAGGAAATATTACTAAACCAGCAGCTGCAGGAGCCGGAACACCTTTGAAAAAATATTTTACTAATGGATCATTTTGATCTTTTGTGGTTAGATCAACATTAAATCTTGCAAGTCTAATTGCCATGCAACAAGCCAGTAACATAACTGCAAACCAAGCAATGCCATTAAATTCAATTTCGTTCATTTTCCAACAATAAACAACAAAACCAGGAGCTACACCAAAATTAACTAAATCAGCTAAAGAATCCATTTGAGCACCAAAGTCACTTGAAACATTTAAAAATCTTGCAACTCTTCCATCAATTCCATCTAAAAAACATGCAAATAAAAGTAGTGAAACCGCAAACATAAAGTATCCGGAATAGGCATATCTAATAGCAGAAACACCACAACACATTGCCAATAATGACATTAATGTTGGAACAAACTTTACAAAATCCAATTGTCCATCTTTATTTTTTTTAATTTTCATTGTACCACCTATTATTTATTTTTATTACTAACAATACCAATTACTGTTTCACCAGCAATCATAGTTTGTCCAACCTTAACTTTTAATTCAATATCTTTTGGCAAGTATATGTCAACTCTACTGCCAAATTTTATGCAACCGAATTGTTCACCAGCACTAACATTTTGACCTTCTTTTAGATTGCAAACTATTCTTCTAGCGATCATACCTGCTATTTGGACAAATATTATATTAAATCCTTGTTTTGTTTTCATTAAACATATTTGTCTTTCATTGTCTTCATGATATTTATCATTAGTAATATTTAAAAACTTGCCCTGAATATATTCTAATTTTTCTATTTTGCCAGACATTGGTATTCTTTGAACATGAACATTAAATGTGCTTAAAAATATACTAACTCTTTGATATTTTGTTTTTGAATTTAATCCTAGTTCTTTTGGCGCTTCTACGTCTTCAATTACATCAACAACGCCATCAGCAGCGGCTAAAACAACATTTGGATCATCTGGACTATATCTGACTGGATCTCTAAAAAAATAAACTATAAATAACGTTAGAATAATACCAATTTCTCCTAAAAAGCAATTTATTATAAATAATAAAAGAGTTATAACACAACTAACTGCTATAATAAAATATCCCTCTTTATTGATTGGAACTACAACTCTGTTTAATGCGTCTTTTAAATCTGACATAGTATTTATTTTTATTTTTATATAGATAAATCTAAAATTATATAATTAATTAGTCAAGCTTTTTGTTTTTTAATGGGCCTTTAAAGACAGATATTTGATATAGATAGTAACAGTAATTTAATTTATAATTATTAATTAATTAAGTTATTTATTGATTTTTTATTGTTAAAGTTTATTCTAATAATATTCAATTAAATCTAAGAAAAATGAACAAAGAAATAGAAGCAAAATTTTTTATAGATAGTAAGGAAGAAATAAGACAAAAATTATCATCTTTAAATTTTAATTTAATTAAAAAAGAATTTTTAATGAAAAGAAAAACATTTGATTCTGAAGCAAATGGAAAATGGTTTAGAGTTAGAGACGAAGGTGATAAGATAACCATGACCTATAAGAACATAGTTGATAAATCAATTAATGGAGTTAATGAAATAGAAATTATTGTAAATGACTTTGATAAAGCATCTGAGATGCTAAATCAAACAAATTTTAAAGAAAGATCCTATCATGAGAATTTTAGAGAAATATGGTCAAACAAAGATGCGGAAGTTGTAATAGATACATGGCCGTTTTTACAAAGCTATATAGAAATTGAAGCTCTAAGTGAAGATATAGTAAAATACTATGCAAATAAATTAGGATTTAATTTTGAAAAAGAAGCCTATTTTGGAAGTGTTGATATTCTATACAAACAACAATATGGAATATCTAAAGAAGATTTTTGTAGAATAGCCAATATAACATTTGATAATAACAAACTAGAAAAAATTTTAAAAAACTATAAATATAATAATAATTGAAAAATAATATTTTTATTTTATACTCTATTTAAGTCTTAAATTATTAGTAAAACATGACCACTACAAATAAATTGGGAAGAGGATTAAGTTCACTATTAGGAGAAAAAAAATTAAATCTAAATAGCGATTTAATGGCTATTGATTTAAATGCTGATAAAGTTCAAAAATTAAAAATAGATTTGCTAAAACCAAATAGATTTCAACCAAGAAAATACTTTAATGAGGATGAATTAAAAGATTTATCTTTATCTATAAAAGAATATGGAATTCTGCAACCAATTGTAGTTAGAAAATTAGCTGAAGACTTATCAATGTTTGAAATTATTGCAGGAGAAAGAAGATACAGAGCCGCAAAATTAATTGGATTAGAAGTAGTACCAGCAATAATTAAAGAATTTAGCGATAAAGATGCATTAAGCTTAGCAATTATTGAAAATATTCAAAGAAGCGATCTATCAGTTATGGAAGAAGCAGAAGCTTACTATTCATTAATTAAAGATTTTAATTATACCCAACAAGATGTAGCAAACTTTGTTGGAAAAAGCAGAAGCCATGTAGCAAACATAGTTAGACTTCTTGATTTGCCTGATGAAGTTAAGGAAATGCTTTACAAAAAAGAAATTGATATGGGACATGCAAGAGCTTTAATTAATTGTGATAAAGCCGTAGAAATAGCCCACATGATTATAGATCATAATTTGAGCGTTCGTGAAACAGAACAATTAGTTAGAGACTATAATAATAAAAAAGCTAGCTTAAAAAATAAAATTAAAAAAGCTCAAATTGATATGATAAATAAGGAGTATTTTAAAAAGATTGAGGATAATTTATCAAACAAGCTTAAATTAAAATCAAAAATACAGTTTAATACTAAAAATAATAAAGGCAAAATAGTCATTAGCTACAATTCTGTTGAAGAACTAGAAAATTTTATTAACAAAATACAATAATGTTAAAGAAAAAGATATCTTATTTTTTTGGATTGTTAGCCGAATATTATGTAGCTTTTATACTGCTTTTTATATGTTATTGGCTTATAAAACATCGCTATAAAACAAAGCTTGGGGAAATAGATTTAATAATGACCCGTGGAAAAGATCTGATTGCAATTGAGGTTAAAGCTAGAAGAAATGACAATTGTCAAATTGGCGAAGTTGTAAGTATAAAACAATTATATAGAATAAATAATGCCTTAAGAGTTTTTTTGGGTAGATATGGAAATAGATATACAAATTTTACCATTAGAACTGATATTGTACTAGTGCATAAAAATTTATTTATAAAACATTTAAAAAACGTTTGGATGGATAGATAAATTAATTAAAAAAATTTGAATATATAAAAGTTGCTAAAAGAATAATCATTGGTAACAGACTAAAAAATATAATTATTGACATGTATCTATCTTTCTTTGTATATTTTGTTGCCTTGTCTATTATATCTTTATAAAAATTAAAAGGTATTTGAATATCATAATTAATTTTATGAATAAAATCAAATAATTCAATATTATTTTTGTTTAAAAATTTTTTTTCTATTTTTTTTACTGCTATTTGTATATTTTTATAAATTTTATTTAATTCTTCACTTTTTAATGTTCCAAAATAATATAGATTTATTACTAAAATATCTTTTTTCTTGAAAAAATTTAATAGATTTTTATTTTGTAATTTAATGTTGCTATTAAGTTTTTGTTTTATGAGTTTATTTATTAATCTTTTATAAATGGTTATTTTAAATGATTTTTTATATAAATATGGTTGTCTCCATATTTCAACAAATAGTTTTTCAATTATTAATTTTGTTTTATTTTTATCATAGTTAAAATGATAGGCAAAATTAAAAAGGTCGTCAGCATATCTAACGACCAATTTTTTCAAAGCATTATATTTACCTTTTTGAATTAAATCAATTAATTCTTCATCTGTTAATAAATTTAATTCATAGGTTTGCATTATTTTTTAATCTCTTCTTTAATTTTAACTTTTTCTTTTGATGTCTCTTTATTCTTTATGCTTTTATTTTGTTTTATAGCTTTAAATTCTTCAAAAGATACTTTTTTATCGCCGTCTTTATCTAATTTTTCAAATTCTTTTTGTTTAAATTTTATATATTCTTTCTTTTTAATTTTTCCATCTTCATTTTTATCAATTTCTTTGAATATTAAATCACTCTTATACTCTATTTTTGTACCTTTTTTATTTGTTTTTATTTTTTCTTTTATTATAAACTCTTCTTTAGTAATAACACCATCTTTATTAGTATCTAACTCTTCAAATTTTTTTTCTAAATACTTTTTATGTTCTTTTTTAGTAACAAATCCATCATTGTCTTTGTCCATTTCTTTGAACATTTTAGAAATACAGTCTTCTTTATTAGTTTTTTTTATAGTTATTTTTTCTTGAGATTTTATATTTTGTTTACTTTTTACTTCTTCAGCATTTACGCTACTAAAAGCTAACGCTCCCAATACAAAACTTGCAGTTAATATTTTATTAATTGTCATATTTTCTCCCAATGTTATTAGTAATTAATTATAATGTATATGATTTTTTTTATTTATCAAGTAGTTTAATTATAAAATCAAATGTTATCTTTTTGATTTTGTAATAATTAATACCGAATTGCTTAATATTTGATCTCCTTCTTGCAAATCGTCGCTTTCTATTTCTATTTGTGCTAAGTCTGACAATCCAACCGTTGCATATACCGGAACTATTTTATTATTTTTTTCTAACTTGTATAAAATAACTTTACCTTTTTGTCTCTCAGGCTTTTCAACTCCCATAATTTCCAAAAGTCTATTGTCTGGATTAAATCTTAGTGATACGGTATTAATTTTTTTAACACCCTTAACTTCACCTATTGGTATTGTAACATAAGCAGTCATGCCAGGTAATAATTCTTTGCTTTCATTTTCTATCTCTATAATAACATTATATACTACAACGTTTGATTCTGTTGCAGGATTTAGTCTTATCTGTTTGACAACTCCATCAAATACTTTTGACGGGTAGGAATCAACAGTAAATTCTACTTTTTGCCCTTCTTTTATAGAACCAATATCGGCCTCAGAAATACTAGTTTCAATTTGCATTTTAGTTAAATCTTCTGCTATTTGAAATAGTATAGGTGCAGAAAAGCTAGATGCAACAGTTTGTCCAATGTCAACTTCTCTTGATATAACAACACCTGACACAGGAGAATTAATAAAAGCATATCCTAAATTAATTTGCGCCCTATCATATTGAGATTTTGTAATATTATACTCTTCTTTTGCATTTTTTAGTTCTGTTTCTGCTTGGTCTAATTCAACTTTAGCTATATAATTATTTTTAAATAATTCCTTTGTTCTTCTATAGTTTAGATCAACTAAATCAAGGTTTGATTTTGCCTTTTTCATGGCAGATTCAGCTTCCCCAACTTCCTTTTTTAATATAGAAGTATCCAACTCTGCCAATCTTTGACCTTTTTTAACAACATCATTATAATCAACAAATATTTTTTCAATTCTTCCAGATACCTGTGCACCAACTTCAATAACATTTACAGGATTTATTGTCCCATTAGCTGTTATAGTTTTTGTAATATCGCCAACTTGAACTGTATCAATATCAAAATCCTTTATATTAAATTGGCTTTTTGCTGGCCTAAATACGAAATATCCAATTATTAATAGGATTACAATTACTATAGCAATTTTTTTCTTAGTTATTTTCATTTATATTACCATTGTTATTACTACTAACTATATTATCAAGATTTGCAGCATCTGTTAATTTTTCCATTTCCTCAACGCTAATTTGTCCAAGTGCCCTTATTAGATTGGCTCTTGATACAAACCAATTGTGTTGAGAACTTATTAATTCATATCTTGCGGTAGCTAAATTTGATTGGGCATCAAGCAGATCCAATATTGATGATTTTCCATTTTTATATCTGCCTAACATAGTTTTTTCGGTTTCTGTAGCACTTTTTAAAAGCGTTTGACTTGTTATATAGGTCCTCTTGGCGGTTATAAAGTTTTGATATGCAGTCCAAACATCAAGTTCTATACTTTTTTCTAAATCTTTAATCTGCTCATCAATTATATTTAATTCACTTTTTGCTTTTGCTACATTGTTATAAATATAGCCGCCTGTAAAGAATTGCATTCTTGCTGTAATTCCTATATTATAATTATCTCTATCATCTCTGCTTCCTTTTCTTAGATCATTTGTATGGCCATAGGTTCCAGTTAATGATACAGATGGCAGCCATTCTGTTTTAGCACTGTAAATTTCAGCCTTTTTAGCTTTTTTTGTTTCATAATAGGCCTTTAAATCAGGACGATTTTCTAGAGCCCTTTCAATTAAATTAACTATATTTTCTTGAAAATCATCCTTTGATACATCAAGCATAGGCGGTGCCAATTTTAATTCAATAACAGGACTTATATTCAGCAAATAATTTAATTCAGCCCTTTTAATTTTTGCTTCATTTTCGGCTCTTTCCCTAAGAAGTCTATTTTGTGTATAGGAAGTTTCTGCCTGTAATTTGTCTGTTAAAGGAACAAGTCCAATATCATATCTAACACTTGCGGCCTTAAAAGCTTCATAGCTTGAATTTTCAGTTTCTTTAGCTGCATTTTCATTTGCTAAAGTTGAAAATAAATCATAGTATGCCTGTATTACATTGTATATAAAGTTTTGAACAAAACTATTGGTTTCAAACTTTATAGAATTCAATTTATATTTGAAATTCATTATATCAGCAGTTCTGCCACCAAAATTAAATAAAAGATAGTCTAATGTAATTGATGGTGTAAGACCCTCTGTCCTTGATGATGTAGAGGTTTCATCATATTTTGTTCTGTTGTTTGAATAGCCTAATTGTCCAGTAATAGTTGGAAAAGCTTCTGAAAGTTGCGTTTTATAGGAATAACTACCAACATCTATATTTAACCATGCTTGTTTTATTTGAGGATTGTTTTTTAGAGCTATATCTAAAACATCTATTAGTGATAATTCTTTATCTTTAAATGCATTTTCATTTTTTATTCCTTCATCTGCATTATTTTTTAGATCTTTCGCAAATGAGTTAAAACAAATTAAGCAAAGACAAATAAAAATACCAATAAACCTATTCTTCATAAAAATATAAATATTAACAATTCTCCCAATAACATTTTAAAGATAAATAATTAAAAGTAAACCATTTTTTAATTAAAATGGATATAATAATAACAATAGTTTAATAAAGTATATAAATTATTTTTTAAAAGATTCTTGAATAATAAAAACTATATATTATTTTTTTTAATATTATAATATTTTTTTATTTATATGGACTCAAAAAACGATACTTTATCAAATGCAAAAAATATAAGTTGTGGTAACATAAAAGTAGCTTTTGATTGCGAAAAGTATAAAGAAAAACAAAAACAAATGATATTAAAAAAATGTAAACAAGATGACAATAGCATTTTATATATTGAAGTTGGTGGAAAAATTATAAATGATTTTCACTCTGCCAGAGTTCTTCCAGGTTATAGGCCTGACTTAAAATTTGAATTTATAAATGAATTATTTCCTGATGCAGAGTTTATATGTTGTATATCATCAAAAGATATAGATAGACAAAGACAAAGAGGCGATTTTAGTATAGCATATGATAAAGAGGCTTTTCGTCTTATTGAAGAGTTAAAGGAAAGAGGAAAAGAGATAAAAAAAATAGCTATAACAAGAATTTCTAAAGAAAATGAGAGTAGACAAGTTATAAAATTTGAAAAAGATGCTAAACAGTTAGGTTTTGAGGTTGTAAAGTTTTATGAAAATGATAATTATAAACCTAATAAAAAAGTTATTCCTGGATTAGTTAATAATCCATATATTAAATCTAAATCAAAACAAATAATAATTACGGCTCCTGGTGCCAATAGTGGAAAATTTGGAACATGTTTAAATCAAATATATCATGAAATGGAGTATGGAAGAATACCACAATATATAAAAATAGAGACTTTTCCAGTTTATAATTTGCCGGTAAATCATTTAATAAATCAGGCTTATGCTGCTGCAACTGCAGACTCTGGTGATAAAGTAATGTTAGACAAAAATAGTTTAAACTCAACATCATATAATAGGGATATTGATAATTTTAAACTTTTACAATTTATAGCCACATTATTTGATGAAAAAATATCAAAATATATTAGAGTCTATAATTCTCCAACAAGTATGGGAATAAATTGTATAAAGGATGGAATAATAAATGATAATATAGTGCAAAGAGAATCAGCCGCAGAAATTGCTCGCCGTTTTATAAGATATTATCAAGATTATTTGAATGGAAAAGAAAAAAAGGATACAGTACTTGCTGTAAAAAAGATTATGCATGATGTTACGAATATTATATTATAAGTAATAGGCTTTGCATTTTTGCAAAGCCTATTAATATTTATGTATTATAAAGATTATTTCAAATAATATTCAATTGTTGAAACAACTCTTACTTGTTTGTCCTTTTGATACACTTCATCATTACCATATTGAGAAATTGAATTTCTAGCAGTAATTACAAATACGCCTTGATTAGCTCTCTTAATTTTACCAACCTTAGTGCCAGAATTATCAGCAAATTGTTGTGCAGCACTTTTTGCTTTTTGAGTAGCTTCATCAATCATTTGATTTTTAATATCATCAAGTTTCGTAAACAAATATACGGGTTTCATTGTTCCATAAGACGCTTTTAAATAAACATTTTCTTGAATTAGATCCAATAGATTTTGACTAGCCTTTTCAATAGCATCAACATTCTTCGTTTCTACAAAAATTGTTTGAGTTATTATAAATCTATTTTTTTGATTTGGATCTTTATATTCTCTAGCATCCATATCAATGAATTCAAGTTGTCCTAAACTAATTTCATCATCAGTTAAGCCAAATTTTTTAAAAAAATCTTTAACTTTTTCAGTATCCAAAAGAATTTTATTGTTTATTAAATTTAAATCATTGCCAGCTGATACGAAGCTTAAATTCCATAAAGCCTTGTCAGCAACAACATATCTTTCTGCCGAGCCTTTAACTGTAACAACTCCGGTTTTATTACCAAAATTATTTGTTAAAGCTAAAGTAAATATTAAAGTTGAAATAATAATCGCTAAACTAGCAATTAAAATATTTTTTGTATTCATATTATTGGTACAATTATTAGTATTAATTATAAAATATTTTCTATTAAATAATAAGTCAATGTTTTATTAATTTTATATTTATATTGAAATTTTAAATATCTATGTCATTATTCTTTTATTATTAACAAATTATATTTTAAAATGGATCGGAATGCTGAGCAAAATATAGAAAAATTTTATACAACTTATAATACTACAAAAAATGGCTTAACAACAGAAGAAGCACAAAATAGACTTAAAAAATATGGACTAAATGTTTTGCCTGAAGAAAAAATTCCTCCATTGCCTCTGATTTTTATAAAACAATTTGCGGATCCATTAATTTATATTTTGATAGCAGCCGCTATTATATCTTTTGTTGTTGGTGAGGCAATAGACAGCTATTTTATTTTAGCAGTTGTAACATTTAATGCAATTATAGGAACAATTCAAGAATATTCTGCAAATAAATCCGCATCATCATTAAAAAAAATTGTTGAAGTTAAAGCAACAGTTATTAGAGATGGAAATGAAATAGAAATTCCTGCAAAAGATTTAGTTATTGGCGATATTGTTGTTCTAAAAGAAGGAAGCAAAGTACCCGCTGATATATTATTAATACATTCAAAAAATTTTAAAGTTGATGAATCAATGCTAACAGGTGAATCATTGCCTGTTAATAAAGATTATAATTTTGTTCCAGGTCCGGAAGCGTCTATTCAAGATAAGCTAAATGAAGTATTCGCTGGCACAATAGTAATTAAAGGACAAGGATATGGCGTAGTAAAAGCAACAGCACTTAATACAGAAATCGGTAAAATTGCAGATAAAATTACTCAAAAAAGCGATGTAAAATCTCCTCTTGTAGAAAGAATGGAAAATTTTACGGCTAAATTAACAATGGTTATGGGAATATTGATAATTATACTATCCATAATAGCTTTTAGAATGGGGACAAGTTGGAGCGATACATTCCTGATGGCAGCAAGTCTTGGTGTTGCCGCTATTCCGGAAGGCTTGCCTATAGCTATAACCATTTGTCTTGCTATTGGTATGAACAGAATGGCAAAAAAGAATGTTATTGTTAAAAATTTAGTGGCAGTTGAAGCCTTAGGGTCCTGCACTGTTATAGCCTCAGATAAAACTGGAACATTGACAATCAATGAATTAAATGTTGTTGAAATTATAACTCCAAAAATGGAATAATATCTTTGATTGAAAAAGTAAAAGATTTTTTACCATTAGAGAAAGAGACAGACTTTGAAAATATGAGTCTTGAGAAAAAAATAATGATGACATTTGTATTGCCAAATGAGGCTAGTGAAAAAGACGGAGAATTTTATGGTGATCCAGTAGACGTAGCATTTTTGAAAGTTGCCTCTAAAAAAGGATATAGCATAAAACAAATACATAAAAAATATAAAAGACTGCAGCTGTTGCCATATACTTCAGAGACAAAATTTTCTGCAAGCTTTAATCTTGTTGATGGTGATGGCAGTATATATGCTTTTGTTAAGGGTGCTCCTGAAGTGCTAATGAACATGTGTAAAATGGATTTGGAAACTCAGCAGGAAATAAAGACTAAACTTGATGATTTAGCAAAGAAAGGTTTAAGAGTTCTAGCTGTTGCCTGTGGTGAAATTAATGATAGTTTGCCTGATAATGAAGAAGAACTTGACAGCAGCCTAAAGAATTTAGAATTTCTTTCTTTAGTTGCAATGTTGGATCCATTGAGAAAAGAAGCTAAACATGCAGTTAAAAAGTGTCAACAGGCGGGCATTAATGTAGTTATGATTACAGGCGATAATCCTAAAACAGCTTTTGCCATTGCCAGTGAATTGGGATTTGTAAAAAATCAAAAAGAAGTCGTTATTGGAACCGATTTAAAAAAAGCCAGTGAAATTGGTCCAGAAGCTATTGATAAGATTACAAAAACTGCAAAAGTTTACGCCCGTGTTGAACCTACTCAAAAACTTGATATAGTTGAATCCTTAAGAAGAAATGGAAACTTTGTGGCCGTTACAGGTGATGGTGTTAATGACGCACCAGCCTTAAAAAATGCTAATGTCGGCATAGCTATGGGCAAAAAAGGAACAGATATTGCAAGAGAAAGTGCAAATATCATTTTAACAGATGATAATTTTGCATCTATTGTAAAAGGTATAAAAGAAGGAAGGCTGACCTATTCAAATATAAGAAAATTAGTATTTTTCTTAACATCAACAGCTTTTGCTGAAATAGGAATATTTATTTTGTCTATGATATTTAAATTACCATTGCCTTTTATTGCATTGCAGCTATTGTGGATCAATTTAATTACAGAAGGTATTCAAGGTATAGCTTTAGCTATGGAGAAAGAGGAGGGAAATGAAATGAGACTGCCTCCAAGAGACCCGAAAGAGCCAATATTTAACCATGTAATGCTAACAAGAATTATAATTACATCCCTCGTAATGATTTTTGGATGTTTCTTCGTATATAAATACTTTTTAGAAACAACAAATGACCTTGTTATGGCAAGAAGCACAACAATATTTTTAATGATTCTATTTCAAAATATGCAGATATTCAATGCAAGGTCAGAAACTCAATCATTATTTAAACAAAGTTTCTTTAAAAATCCTTTTTTATTTATATCAATTGGTATTGTAACTTTAGTGCATATAATAGCTTCCTATATTCCTGCTTTTGATTTATTTTTAAAGATAGATCCATTGGACTGGAAAGAATTATCAATTATAATACCTATTGCATTACTAATAATAGTTGTAATGGAATTTGAAAAAATAATAAGGAAACTTTTAAGAAATACTAATAAAAAATAATATCATATTTTTCAATGAATTTTAAAAAATCTTAATTGAAAGTGGTTTGAAAATTTACTATAATTATTATAGTACAAATAAAAAAAATTCTATGCCACTTTCAATAAAAGATTATCTTCCATTAGATACGCCACAAAATATACAGATAAGAATATCCAGAATAGATGAAAAGATTATGAAATTAAAATATGAACAAATAATTGCAGTTCAAGAAAAAATTTTTAATTCTATTAATTCTATTAATGAAGAAAAACAAAATTTGGATAATATTTTAAATAAACTTTTAAAGAAAGTTAAAAATAAAAATATAACTCAAAAATTGCAGCAAATGATTGAAATAGGAGAAAAAATTGATGAAATTAAATCTTTAATGGAAGATTTTGCATTTTATACCGGTGCTGACATTAATAATAAGGAAGACAATATTTTAAAAAGAAGAGATAATATATATAAAAAAGTATATTTTTTAAAAGATAAAGTCAATGATTTAGTTGATTCTAAAGATAGAATTTTTAAAAGTAAAACAAAACATTTTGTTGAATCTGTTGGCAAGATATTATCACAAGCCGAAAAAGGCGCTGTTTTTTCAAACATGGTCTTTTTGGATGCAAATAACAAATATAAAAAATCTGAGATTGAAAAACTAGAAAAAGAAAGAAGTGAAATAAAAAAGCATGAGATAAAAAGATATAATGAATCTATTACGCCTAATAAAACTCTATAGAATATTATAATTAATAATAAAGTACGAAATACAAAACTTATTGGTAATTAATATTCAATATTTAAAATTATATTGTTTTTTAAAAAAATTGTTTTATATATAAATATTATGAGTAAACAAATGTTAAAATATGTATTACGATAAAAATAGAGGAATAAAGAGAAAACTTTTATGGGTTGTTGTTATTTTAGTATTAGCAGGAGTTTCATTTTTTGCTTATAAAAAAATATCAAATAAAAGTTCAGATGTTATTTTAAAAGGAAACGGTAGAATTGAAGGTAGAGAAGTATCTGTTGCGACTAAATTTTCTGGAAGAATCGTAGAATTAAATGCCGATGAAGGTGATTATGTTAAAAAGGGTGACTTGCTTGCTGTAATAGATTCAAGATCTTTAGAGGCTGATATAGAAGCGCAAAAGGCTAAAGCAGAAGAAGTACAAAAGCAAATTATTGCTACAGAGGCTGATATTAAAGGTACTAAAAGTGATATAAAATTTTTTAAAAAAGAAGTTGAAAGAAGTAAAACTCTTATGAAACAAAGTTTTTCTTCTCAGCTAGAATTAGATACGAATACTAATAATTTAGAAAAAGCTGAAGCTAAATTGACTAATTTAGAGGCTTCAAAAAAAGCATTACAAGCTTCTTATAAATCATTGCAAGCTTCAATAAAATCACAAGAAGTTGATTTAAGCGATATGAAAATTTATTCTCCTGTTGACGGCGTTATTTTATATAAATTGGTTGAGGATGGAGAAATGCTTGCAAATAATGGCAAGTTATTTATAATGTATAATCCTGACGATTTATATATGACAGTTTATATGCCATCAGAAAAGGCTGGGCAAGTTAAATTAGGAGAGCCTGCAATTATTAGACTGGACGCTTATCCAAATAAAAATTTTAATGCAAAGGTTACATTTGTTGCTGATAATGCAGAATTTACCCCAAAAGAAGTTGAAACTCAACAGGAAAGACAAAAATTAGTGTTTAGAGTTAAGCTTACTTTAGATGATAATTCAAGTAGAGAAGCTAAACCTGGTATGCCTGGGGATGGATATATTAAATTAGATAAAAATGCACCATGGCCTACAAATTTGAAATAATTCTCTATTAATATGAACGAGAATTTATTGATGAATATTGAATCTAAAAAACAAACTAAAAAATGGAGGAACATATCTATAGTTTTAGTTTGTTTTTTGCTTATGTTTATTTTTAAATCGTTTAAATTGAAAAATAATAATAAAAGTTATATTTCTGGTAATGTAATAGCGGAAATTGAAATTAATGGTATTATAGACGAAAATAATTTTAGAAATGAACGAATATCTGATTTAATTTTAAACAATAATGTTAAGGCGGTTATACTAAATATTGATAGTCCTGGCGGCATGGTAACTCCAAGCGAAATTCTTTATGATTTAATATTTAGATTAAATCAAGCCAAACCAGTTGTTGTATTAATGGGTAGTATGGCAACTTCTGGAGCCTATATGATAGCGTTGGGATCGGATTATTTAATTGCAAGAAATACAACATTAACAGGTTCTATTGGCGTTCTAATGCAGAGTTATGAAATTGTTGAACTAGCAAAAAAATTAGGCGTTGAATTAAAAACTTTTAAAAGTTCAGAATTAAAAGGAATGCCTTCGTTTTTTGAAAGAAACACAGAGACTTCAAATATTGCATTGCAGTCCACAATAGACGATAT
The DNA here is from genome assembly GCA_944392625.1 of uncultured Rickettsiales bacterium. Taxonomy (GTDB): domain Bacteria; phylum Pseudomonadota; class Alphaproteobacteria; order Rickettsiales; family UBA1997; genus CALXSC01. The sequence continues at coordinate 4,118 of CALXXG010000107.1, read as the reverse complement.
ATATGATTATTTTATTGGACTTGTTAAAGAAAGAAGAAAAATGAATGACACCAATTTTAAACTCGCAACAAATGGACAGGCTTTTACTGGAAGGCAAGCTTTTAAAATAGGGCTTATAGATGAGATTGGCGATAAAAATTCAGCCTTGAAATATTTAAAATCAAAAGGTGTTGATATAAGTTTGCCAATTATTAAAGTTAGTTTAGAAAAAAATAAAAAAATTGGAATAATTGGAAAATTAGCAAGTGAGTTTTTATTTAATGTTGCTTCTAAAGAAAATTTTATTAATAGCGGCATTATGTCAATATATAATTAATATTGACTTTTATAAAATATAAAGTTATACTATACTTAGTATAAATTATAAAATATACAATATGGATACAACTACATCAAATCAAAATGATATATTAAAGAATAATACAGAAAGTACTACAAGAGTAAATAATAATCAAAGTAATACTTCAAAAATTAAACAAATTAATACTGTTAGCGATAAAACAGAAAAACCATTAAAAATTAGCAATGTATCCAATAAACAGAATCCACTTACTAATATAATTGACAATAATGTTAAAATAAAATCATTAAACAGCATTAATGAAAGTGATTTACAGGAAGAATTAAATCATATATTAGATAGCGTTGATATTGAACATAACCCAGATAAAAAACAAAATAATCAAAAAGAAGACATTAGTCCAGATCAAAAACAGCAAGAACAAAACGGTGGCCATTATGAAAAGAAAAAAGGTCCGCTTATACTTTGGGGCCTTATAGCATGTATGTGCATTTTAGCTGGACCTCTTGGTGGTGGTCTCGCTTTTCTTTTTGTTCCAGCCCAATTATCAAGTTTTTTATTAATACCTTTCTATAAACGTGGTACAAAAAAAGTATTTGTTGCAGATAGAAAAAGTAACCCAAGAGACAAACTTGTATCGGCAGAAAATGGTAAAAATATACCTGATAAAGCTTTGGTAAATAATTCAACAAATAAAGATTTTCTTTTAGAAAACTTAAAAGAAATAAATATGGAAGACCTTAATAAAATGATACCAAGTGAAAACAGCTATATTAATTTATATAAAGAGAATCCTAAATTAATTAGTGAAATTAATTTATTTAGCACTTTATTAACGGCTATAACTAATGAAAATGTTGAGCAACAACTTATAGACATTTTTAAGAAACCTGATAATAAAATTGTTGACGCTATTAAGAATACAAATATTAACTTATCAGAAGAAATAAAGTCTTTAAATAAATTAGAAGGAGATGAACAAAAAGCTTTAGCTAATAAAATGCTTAATGAAATTAAGGAAGTTGTTGCTAAGGTGCCTGAAATAAATGTTGATTTATCAGAAACTAAAAAACTTTCTGATAAGATTATAGAAAATGTGAAAGAGAATGAAGAATATTTAAAAATTGTTTGCAACGACTTATCTAATAAAATTGTAAATAGTAACCAAATGTATAATGCTAAAGACATACAAAATAAGAAAAATAGAGGTGCTGGGGGAATGACTATATAATCTGATGTTAAATTGAAACAAAAAAACATTTATTAAATAGCAAGCATAAGCTTGCTATTATTATATCCCTAAAACTCCAAGTTATACTACTTGTTTACTTTAGCTTTAGCGATGAGACAACACGACATAGTCCTTTGCTTTGCTATGGCAAACTACTATGTGTTGCAAGCTGCTATTGCGAGTAAACTTGTATTTCCACTATGACATTATTTTTTTGCATTCTATTTGTTTTTATTATTATGTTATTTATTCTTATAATTGTGTGGTTTATTCTTGTAAAAATACTCTATTTCATTCTGCAATGCTTGTTTTTAACTACCCATTGTATTTATGGGTAAGACTACACTCTAGCATGAGTTGTCCAATTGGAATGCTTGTATTCCAATTGGACAACTCATGGGTGCAGTTTGTACAAGCGAAGCGCAGTGTCAAACAACCATAAATGTCAGATAATCAAGCTTGATTGAATTGGGCGACTTATGGTCAATTATATCCTTCCCCACGAGTGCAATGAATGGTTGAAAAAACATTGTTAAAGGAAAAAGAACCACCAGCTAGGCTGGTGGGTTACTGCTATATAATGTAATATATGTTTTTATTTTTTTCTATAAACTTTATTTATAAAAATCTTGATTATCAAAAAATAGATGATAATCTCTAATAAGATAAAATTATATGGTTTTAGTGCTATGGATAAAATTGTAAATCAGCTTGTTCCTATGGTTATTGAACAAACTGGAAGAGGTGAGAGAAGTTATGACATTTATTCTAGATTATTAAAAGAAAGAATTATTTTTGTTACAGGAGAAATTGAGGATAATATGGCGTCGCTTATAGTTGCGCAATTATTGTTTCTTGAATCAGAAAACCCTGAAAAAGATATTTCTATGTATATAAATTCTCCAGGTGGAGTTGTTACATCTGGTTTATCAATATATGATACTATGCAATATATAAAATGTAAAGTATCAACTATTTGTTTGGGTCAGGCTTGTTCTGCTGCTTCTCTATTATTAGCTGCTGGTGAACCTGGTAAAAGGATATCTCTTCCAAATTCAAGAATTATGATACACCAACCATCTGGTGGTTTTAAAGGGCAGGCAACAGATATTGAGATTCATGCTAAAGAAATTTTATCAATTAAAAAAAGGTTGAATAACATATATGTTCATCATACTGGCAAAACATTGTCAGCTGTTGAAAAAGCTATGGAAAGAGATAATTTTATGAGCCCGGAGGAAGCTTTAAAATTCGGATTAATTGATAAAATTATTACATCTAGAGATGAAATAGGCTATAATTAATGAACGTTTCTTTATTAGTATTTATTGGCATAATGTTGGGTATATTTAACTCAATAGCATTAAAATATACAATAAAAATATTTTTGAATTTGAAAAGTTTATCAATTATATTTATAAGTTTTTTTATACGAATATTTATAGTTTGTTTAGTTTTTTATATATTTTTAAATAACAGCTGGAAAAATGCTGCTTTAATGTTGTTGGGCTTGACTATTTCAAAAATATTTTTTATTATATATGAGAAAGCAAAAAAGGTTGAAAAATGAATATTTCTACAGATCAATTTATAGTTTGGCAAAATGATTTGTTTAAAATAAATCATACTATATTATTTACATGGTTTGTAATGTTCGTTATTTTAGTTGCTGTATTCATTTTAAGACTTATATTAACAAATGAAAGAAACATTGGCAAATTGCAAAATTTTTTTGAAATTTTGATAACTGGTATTGAAGATCAAATAAATAAGATGGGGAAGGTTGATATGAATTTTATTTTTCCATTTATAGCAACTTTATTTATATTTATCTTATTTTCAAATTTATTACAAATAATACCATTTTTTAATCCTCCAACAGCTTCGCTTTCAACGACAATCGCATTGGCAATAATTGTTATTATTGTAGGTTTATTTTATGGAATAAAAAGGGTTGGAATATTTGGTTATATTAAAAAGTATATTAAACCTAGTCCAATTATGCTGTTTATGAATATAATAAGTGATATATCTACAAATTGCGCATTAGCTATAAGGCTATATGGAAATATGATGAGTGGTATGCTTATCGGTGCAATAATTTCACAAATAGCATTTCTGGCTTTTGGGTTTCCAATTTTTTTGGATATTTTGAGTTTTATTAGCGGCATAATTCAGGCTTATATATTTTCAATATTAGCGCTAGTATTTATAACATCTGCCGAACGTTAAGTTAAATTTAATAATAAAGTGAGCAAAAACATGAAAGTAAATGTACTAAAAGAAATTTCAGAACTTTTAAAGCATGAAAGACGATATCACAATATAACTTTGGAAGATTTATCAAATCGTACCAATATATCTTATAATTCTGTCTGGAATATTGAAAATGGATGTGATTTTAAGATGTCAACATTTATAAAACTTTGTAATTTTTATGGCATAGATATAACGAAAATTTTTAAGGATAAAGATTTTAAAGTTAATCCAAAACTTAAACTTAATAAAACACAAATGCAAAATTTAAAAGCTTTTATTGATAGCTTGCAAGAGGAAAATAATAATTAATTTTAGCTACCATAATGT
>CALXXG010000106.1 GCA_944392625.1 uncultured Rickettsiales bacterium | reverse complement strand
ACCATAATGTTAAAGTGGAATCCATCTAGTTGGAAGAAGGCTAAAATTATAAAACAAATGCCAATTTATTCTGATTTGGTTGAGTTACAGAGGATTAAAAATGAAATTCTAACATTTGATGGTTTAGTTAATATTAATGATATAAGTGAATTAAAATGTAAGCTATCTGAAGTTGCACGCGGCAACAAGTTTGTTATAATTGGTGGTGATTGTGCGGAAAGTTTTTATGATAATGAAAACAATATAATTAGCACTGTACAGACTATTAGGGAAATGGCCGATATTTTGTCAAAAAAATTTAATAAAGAAATTATAAGAATTGGGAGAATGGCAGGTCAGTATGCAAAGCCACGAAGTAGCAATGTGGAAATTAGGGAAGGTATTGAATTGCCAGTATATCGTGGAGATATTGTAAATTCCAATAAATTTGATAAAAAATCTAGAACACCTGATCCAAAACTTATAAAAACGGCTTATTATCATAGCAATAAAACTATTAAATTAATAAAAAAAATTGATAATAATTTTTATATATCTCACGAATCATTACTATTAGACTATGAAGAAGCTATGGTTAGAGAATTAAATAATACTTATTTTTTGGCCTCAACTCATTTTCCATGGATAGGTGACAGAACAAGATCTATAGATAGTGCACATATTGAATTTTTAAGAGGATTAATAAATCCAATCGCAATAAAATGTAGCAAGGATACTAATATTGATGAACTTATACAAATAATTAATATATTGAATCCAAGCAACGAAATTGGAAAAATATCCTTAACAATTAGAATTGGAGTTGATAATATTGAACAATTTTTACCTGCTTTGATTACAAAAATTAAAAATGAAAATTTAAATGTTATATGGATTGTTGATCCAATGCATGGAAATACAAAAAAAATTAATGGATTAAAAGTCAGATATTTAGATGATATTATTAAAGAAACAAATAGTTTTATAAAAATATGTAAAAACAATGGAGTTTATCCCGGAGGAATACACCTTGAAATGTCAGGTCTAAATTTAACTGAATGTATTGGTCTTTCTGTTAATGAAAATAATATTGGTTTATGTAATACCACATTGTGTGATCCAAGATTAAATAGAGAACAATCTTTGTATTTAATTAATAATATAAGTTGATTTATTACTAAAATATGATATACTAAATGTCATGTTAAATTTTACAAAATATATATGGAATTAAGCAATAAATCTGTTGTTAAGAAAAAGTGGAGTTTCACAGAAACTGATATTGTGGATAATATTATTAAAGATAATAATTACAATACTAATAATATTTGCTATAAACAAATTAAAGAAAAATTAAAAAATTTTGGGTTTGATAGAACTATTTATGATGTTAAAAATAAAACCAAAGAGTTAATTAAAGAACATGAAAATAACTTTGTAGAAAAACTTGAATTAAAAAGACAAGAAGAAAACAATAATAGTTATAGCTCAACTGTGCCTGAACATTATAACGCAAATATGATATAAAAAGTATATAAATATTTATATATTAAAATTTATTTTATTTAAAAAAAGTTTTTTAATCTTAAATATTAGAAACATAAATTTATATATTGATTGTTTGTTATATCTATATTCACATTTATACCTATATTTTAGTTTATTTTAGTAATATGGTATTAGTTATCTAAACAACTATAATAAATTATAAATAATTGGTAGTTAAGCAATAGATAACTAAATGATAAGGAATATTTTTAATATACTTGTAATGATTTTATTTTAATATAAAAATTAACCCACCAGATAAACTAGCGGGTTAATTTTTTATTTTTTCTTTCCAATAAACCAACCTATTAACCTTCCAAATGTTCCATTTTTATTATTGCTGTTATTATCTATTTTTCCAATTCTATTATACTTATTATATTGTTTTTTATTAATTCTTTTTGGTTGTTGATTAGATGCCGATTTATCGTTTGTTGCTCCATAAATTTCTTCATTAAATTTATATTTCTTAATATCATCATTACTTATTGAATGCAATTCATCATCATCAAAATCAAGATTTACTTTTCCAATCTTTTGTTGTGGTTCAAGCTCTTTTTTTTCTTCTGGAGTTAGACCTTTTCTTTTTTTGATGTTATAATTGTTGTCTTCTATCTCATCATTTGATTCAATAAATATATAAACGTTATAATCATTTTCTATTTGAGATATTTCTCTTCTTTTAAAATTTAATAGATAATCACTTAAATCTGGTGTCGTTTCAACTGTGATAACATTTATTTGCTTATCTATTGTAGCATATTTTATAGATCTTAATATACTTAAAGCCACAATTTCTTTTGATTTAATCTTTCCTCTGCCTTTACATCTTGGGCATACTTCGCTACTTCTTTCCATAAAGCTTGCGCCCAGTCTTTGTCTTGATACTTCCATCAATCCAAATATGCTAAGTCTTGCTATTTGTATTCTGGCTCTGTCATTTGACATAGCATCTCTCATTGCTTTTTCAACTATTCTTCTATTCTTTAATTCAAACATATCAATATAGTCAATAACAACAAGACCTGCCAAATCCCTAAGTTTTAACTGTCTTGCTATTTCATGGGCTGCTTCAATATTTGTTGCCACAGCCATTTCTTCAACTGTCTTTTCTTTTGTGGCCTTGCCAGAGTTTACATCAATTGCGACTAAAGCTTCAGTTTGATCTATAACTATTGAACCACCTGATGGGAGATTTACTTTATTGTTATATAAGTCCAATAATTGTCCCTCAATATTATATCTTTGAAATAAAGGAACCTTATCTGTATATAGTTTAACATTAACATCTTGGTTATTTGAAATTATTTTAACAGAGCTTTTAACTGATTTAAATACTTCTGTTCCTTCTACCAATACTTCATCTATATCATCAGTATATAGATCTCTAATAGTTTTTTTAATAATATCATCTTCAGCATGTATAAAAGCTGGAGCTTTTGATTCTAAAGTAGCATCTTTTATGGCTTTCCATAATCTTATTAAGTATAAATAATCTTTTAATATTTCTTCTGGTTTTTTCCCAACGCCAGCTGTTCTCAAGATAATTGATTTATCATGAGGAACATTTAAACTTCTTAAAATACTCTTCAGTATTTTTCTGTCATTAAGATTTGTAACTTTTTTAGATACTCCACCTCTTTCAGGGCTATTTACCATAAGAACACAATATTTTCCTGCTATAGAAATATATGTAGTCATTGCTACACCTTTATTTCCTCTTTCCTCTTTTAATACTTGGACAAGAACATATTGTCCTTCTTTTAAAACATCTTCAATTTTATATTTAGTATAATCGTCAGATCTAACACTATCAGCTTCTTCGTCAACTGAATAATTTGGTATTAAATCAACATTACTATCATTGTCGTCAATTACATTATTATTGCTTACGCCGTTATTGTAATCGTGTTCATTATTGCTGCTAATATTCTTATTTTTGGCACTAGTAATATTATTATTAGAACTATCAATAATAATTTCATTTTTGTTATCAAGATCGCTATTAGTATTGTTTGAACAGTAATTTATACCATTATCGTTTGTGCCAAAATTATTTGTGTTATTACTTAAATTGCTTTTTTGTTTATTATATTCTTCACTATTTTGATTTTCATATATTTCTGCATATTTATTTATATTAATATCCAATGTATTTGTATTTTCTAGAATATCATTATTCGTAATTTTTGCATCTTTTAGATTTATACTAGTATCTTTGTCGTCATTTATATTTAAATGTAAATTAGCATTGCTATTTTTGGCTTTGCTTATCTTTCTCTTTCTTTTGTTTTTATCAGTATTCTCTTCAAGTGCACCTATATCATTATAATCATTTTTTTTATTATCTTCATCTTTTTTTTCTTCTACTTTATATTCTTTAATTCTGTTATTAACGTCATTGTCATTAGTACTACTGTCATTATTAATAGTATTGTTATTTGTACTGTTATCAATATTTGTAGTATTTATAATATTATTTTTGTTTATATTGGCGTTAATATTTTCAGTATTTTGATTATGTCCATTATCATTATAGCCATGATCATAGTCAGAATTGCAATTATAATCGCAATTATGTTCACAACTATGATCATAGCCAGAATTACAATGATTTATTTCTTTATTTTCACAAACACCATCAAAATTATTATTAACATTTTCTTGATTAAATTCTTCAACATTATCTTCATTTTGAAAGAATTTAACAGCCTTTATGCGTTTAATATCTTCTTGAGGAATATTGTAATAGTCTGGATGAATATCAGAGAATGGTAAAAATCCATGTCTATCACCCCCATAATCTATAAAAGCAGCCTGCAACGATGGCTCTATTCTAGTAATTTTAGCTAAATATATATTTCCTTTAAGTTGTTTAAAATTAAAATCTTCTCTATCGTAATCCTCTAAAATATCATTATCTATAAGTGCAACCCTTGTTTCTTCTTTAAATGCACCATCTATTAATATTTTTTTACTCATAAATCTCCCGCTTTCAACATTGCATAATATACAATATTTGGCTTGTATCTTTATTATATTAACAAAAAAACAACAAAATTCTCTTTATTCTATATCTTTAAAAAATAAACACCAAACTGTTTATTTGCAATGCAATTAATAATATAATAAATAATTAAATTAATTGCCAATTAATAAAATTAATTTAATAAATAAATTCTATTATATTAAACTATTTATTAAATATTTTTTAAAAAATTTAGTTAAAAATAAATATATAATTAATTATTTTTTTAACTTTTTAAAACATTTAAATTTTTTAAATACTTTAAACTTCTTACATTTTTTTATTTTATTGCTTTATATCGCAAATAATTTTTAATAATTAAGTTTAATAAATGTATATAACATATACATATCAATATATTATATTAAGATATTAAAAAAACAATAGAATTGTAGAAAAAATTTATAAAAGTATTTAAAATTATTAGAACTGTTGATTTTTAATGGTAATTTAATAGACTACTATTTAATTTTTATATTAATCAAATAATTTAATAATATATATTATTAAATTATTTTTAATTTAAAAAATTTAGTTATGTTTTTGTAAAAAATTTGTTAATTTAATAAATTTTTTAATTTTTCCAGCTTTTCAATTATTATTTGTTCTTCTGTTTTACTTTTGCAATAGGTTATATTTGAGTATTTGTTTGCTGGAAAGGTTACAATGCTTATCTCAAATAATTCTACCTCTTTTATTAATCTTGCATTATTTTTTGTATCATATTCTGCATCCTTAACTATGTACCCTATACTTAAGCCATTGACTGATTTGTTTTTAATTAGACTATAGGCTTCTTGTCCCTGCTGAGTAGTAAGTAATATTTGTCCTTCAACATAAAGTCCAATTGTGTCTTCTTTTATTATATTAAAATAGCCAATTGGTTGATCTTGTTTATGCTGCCACAGCATTTTAATATCGCTTCTTATATTTTTTGATTCTATTGTATTTTTAAAAGCTGAAGGGAGTATTATGTCTTTATAGCTGTCAACCACATTAAAAACGCTTGCATAACCACAAAATTTTCCACAATCATTGATATTTTTTATTTCTAAAAAAGTGTTTTTCTTTTCAAAGTTTAAATTATTTTCTATCTTTTGTTCCATTTAATTATATAAGATATTGAAATTATTTATATAATTAAATTAATTTTATATATTGGAAGTATAATTTAACTTCCACCACCTCCGCCTCCGCCGCCTCCGCTACCGGAACCTCCAGATCCACCAGAAGATCCGCTGCCTCCAGAACCTCCATTGCCAGAAGAGCCGCCAGAATCCCCACCAATACTTAAAGACATACCTTGATTTCCATTTGATTGACTATTGGCCAAAGACTCTACAAAAGAATGCGATTGTGATTCTTGATTGCAATTTTCATTTTGGCTTACCTCGTGTCCTTCCATATTTCCTTCTTCATAAAGTAATGTTTTATCTTCATTTAATGCTTTTACTGTCAGACAATAGTCGCCAGATTGTGCTAAAGAATTTACCATATTTATAAAATCAGCTTTTGCTTGCATAACCATTTGCTCTGCTTCTTGATATGAATCCGCTTTGCCACTATTGTTAAAAATTTCGGTTCTTGATTCGCCATCTGATATTATTGTAAGTATACCGTTAAAATTCCAGCCATAATCTACTGTTACAGTTTCTATGGTTTGTTCTGAATTATATGATCTAGATTCAATTCTTTGTATATCCCAATTGGCATTTTGATCATTTGAAACATCTGTATTATGCGCTTGTATATCTTCATTTTGTTCATAATTATTTTCTCTACTGCTAATTATGTCATTTATTATTTCATCCAATCTAGATATCCTATTTTCTTCTTCTATTTCTGTTTGAGCTTCTCTTTGTTGTTCATCTTCTCTATCAGTTTCTTCCAATTCTTCTTCTTTAATATCTTCCTGCAGTTCTAATTCTCTTTCTTTATCTTTTTCTATATCTAATTCATCTTCATTTTGAGAATCTGGTTTGTCATCTTCTTGAACATTCTTATCTTTTTCCTTTTTATCTTCTTCATCATTTTTTTGTTCTTGCTTTTCTTTTTCACGTTCTTCCTGTTCTTTTTCTTCTCTTTCTCTTTCTTTTTGCAAAAATTGTTCTATTTCAAGTTTCAATTCTTCTTCATTTTCTTTTTCTTCTTCATATTTTATTTGTTCATCTTCTTTATGTTTTTTTATTTTATCAGCGCTTTCAATGCCATTTTTTTCAATCTCATTTATATTATCAATTGTAGCTGTATCATCAAGATATTCTTCATCCCTTAATTTTGATGTATCAATATCAAGTTCTTTTTCGTTTTTCTTATGTTTTTTTCTATTTTTTAAAACTGAATATATAAAATTATGTTTTTTTATATTTTGTTCTGGTATATAGTTGACTATGTTTCTATCTTTATTAATTTCAGTTTTTAGTATTGATACTTTTTTCTTATCTTTGTCTTTAGCATTAGCCAAAGCTGTTCTATCAAATAAATCTTTAAGAGATTTATCTAAATCAATGTCATTTACTCCCTTTATAATAGTTTCTTCTTTTACTATTGCCACTTTTAAAAAATAAATCTATTATAATAAAATTATAATAAAAATTATTTGATTAGTCAATTAATATAATTTTTTATTGTATTATATAAATTCAAAAATATAATTAAATTGTAATATGTTTTTATAATATATGTATAAAGAAGCTTTATTAGAATGGTATAGAAATAATGGAATTACTGATGTGATTGAAGAAACAACATTTAATCACTTTAGTGTTCCTGTTGAAGATAAACCTATAAAAAATTTGCCTGTAGTTCAAAAACCTGTTGTGGTTAAATCAACTCCAATTAAAGCAGAAATAACATTGGAGAATAAGTTAAAAGTTAAGGCTGAAATGCCTGGAGGTGAAAAAGTGGAAGTTAAAGCGACAACTACAACCAAATATAAAGTTGACGGAAACAAGCAGGAATTTAATTTTAATTATATTTATCAAAACTTAGCAAATAAATATAGAAATGATAATTTAAAAATGATAAAAGAAACAAATACTGGAACTGTAAATGATTTTATAGCAAAAGCTAGAGAATTGGCTGATAAAGCAAACACTATTGATGACTTAAAAAATATTGTGGAAAATTTTGATGGATATTTAGATATTAAAAAATTGGCTACAAATACTGTATTCGGTGAGGGCAATAGAAATTCTGACATAATGATTATTGGAGAAGCGCCAGGCAATAATGAAGATTTAGAAGGCAGACCATTTTGTGGACAAAGTGGACAATTGCTTGATGAAATGTTTAAATCTATTGGCATAAAAAGAGAGGATTTGTATATAACAAATACTTTATTTTGGAGGCCTCCTGGAAATAGAACTCCAACAGATGACGAAATAAATATTTGTAGACCATTTGTTGAAAAACATATAGCTTTAATTAATCCAAAAATAATTGTTTTTATGGGAGCAACGGCGCTTAAAGATTTAGTGGAAACTAATCTTACAATTACAAAAGCCAGAAGACAATTGTTTGATTATACAAACATATATTTAAACGGCAGAGTAATAAAAACAACCCCTTTATTCCATCCATCATATTTGCTTAGACAATCCAGCAAAAAGAAAGATGCTTGGGGTGATTTATTGTTTCTTTCAAACATTATCAATACATTATAAAGCTTTTTTGTCATAAATTGTAATATTTTAATTGTTTACTTTTATAAAATATAATATATTATGCATTGTAGTTATAAGATGTAAATTTTGGGAGAAATCAAAAATGAATAGAAAATTATTTGGAACTGATGGTATCAGGGGTAGGGCTAATACATTTCCTTTAACTGTTGATATGATTAGCAAAATAGGCATGGCTATTGGTGCTATATTAAAGAGAGAAGGCCATAGAAATAATATTGTAATTGGAAAAGACACAAGATTATCCGGCTATATGATTGAAGATGCCTTGGCGGCCGGTTTAAATGCTATTGGCATTGATGTATTGTTATTAGGACCAATACCGACGCCCGGAGTTGCAATGCTGACAAAAACAATGAACTGTGATATTGGCATAATGATTTCAGCTTCCCATAACCCATATTATGATAATGGTATAAAATTATTTGACTCCAATGGCGTTAAATTTCCAGATAATATTGAGAAACAAATAGAAGATTGCATTGAAGTAAGCTGTTTTGAAGGCTTTTTGGCAAAAGATGATAAGCTTGGTAGAAGAACAGTATCTGAACATGGCCTATACCAACAAAGATATATTCAATTTTTAAAAAATACTTTTCCTAGAAATTTAACTCTAAATGGATTAAAGATTGCTGTAGATTGTGCAAATGGCGCATCCTATAAAATTACTCCAACAATTTTAGAAGAATTGGGTGCTGAAGTCTTCGTAATTGGCAATCAACCAAATGGCACAAATATTAATAAAGAGTGCGGTTCAACTGATATAAGAGCATTGCAAAAATTGGTTATTGAAAAAGGTGCCGATATGGGCATTGCATTAGACGGAGATGCTGATAGAATTATAATAGTTGACGAGAAAGGTCAAGAAATTGATGGTGATAAAATAATAGCCTTAATTGCGACAAAAATGCTTGCTACAAAAGAATTGATGGGAAATACTGTGGTTCTTACTCAAATGTCAAATTTAGGACTTGAAAAATACTTAAACTCATTAGGATTAGATGTTGTAAGAACACAGGTTGGTGATAGATATGTTGCTGAAGAGATGAGAAAAAATGGCTATAATCTAGGTGGAGAACAATCTGGACATATTATATTGGGAGATTATTCAACAACTGGCGATGGAACTCTCGTTGCTTTACAAGTTTTAACAATATTAGCAAAAGAAAAAGGCAAAAAAATAAGTGAGATTACTAATTTATATGAATCCGTGCCTCAAATGTTAAAAAATGTTGAATATGATAAAACAAAGCCTAATCCATTAGATAATAGTAATGTTAAGAATGCTATTGCCCAAGCAGAAAAAGAATTGGAAGGCAACGGCAGACTATTGATTAGAAAATCAGGCACTCAGCCATTAATTAGGGTTATGGCGGAAAGCACTGATCCTAAAATAATGGAAAAGGTTGTTAATGATATTGTTGAACAGATAAAATTAGCTATTTAATTTTGCAAATAAACTTATCAAGGCAATATGTTTATATTTTGTTTATAATTTTTAATAATTATCAGTGATATTAATTTTATTTCACTGATATTTTTTGCTACGAAATATTATATATAATTAATGTTTTAACTTTATATATAAGTTCTATATTATAAATCTATGCTTTTATCTTTGAATGTTTTATTTGATATTGTATTTTTCCAAGATTTTATTTGTTTTCCATTTTTAAACGAAGGTCCGTTTCCTAAATTAATTTCAACATCTTTTAAATTTTTATAGTTTTTTGAAATGTAGCAGATAATATCATTTAATACTTCCTTGTTGGTTTTGTTTAAAAATATAATATTATTTCCATTTTTTATCTGAAGCTTATTTTTTAATGGCAGATCAAAATTAATAATTCTTAATGTTTGTAAATTTTTTATCTCCAATTTATCTATATCTTTTAAAAGCCTTTCTAAATTTTGTATATAAACTAATGGAGTTTTATAATTTTTGCTTGTATCAAATTCTATTCTAAATTCACCGTTTATGTTTGGTTGTAGTGATGATGCTTTTGCAAAAATTGTTGTATAATTTTGATTTTTGTCAACAAAAGTTGAGACTTCGCTACAATCTCCAGGTATATAGTTTTTGTTAAATTCTAAAGAATTATATTTATAACCATTATTATGTTGTATAATATTGATTGTTTTAGAATTATCATTATTCATTTTGTATATATTGTGGCTGTATTTTAATTTTAATTCATTTAGGTTTAGCATGCATTCACAATATGACGGAATACTTAAATATTGTTCCTTATTGTTGTTGTGTCCAAATTTAATTCCTTCAATTACGATAAAGCCATTTTCTAAAAACTATTTTTTAAACTTATCCTGCTCTTCTTTTTTTATTTGATTGCTTGTGCTATTTTGATTGCCAATAGCAGATAAACAAAAAATAATATTTTTTTTATCTTTTGAATCTATATTTTTATAAAAGTCTTCCA
>CALXXG010000105.1 GCA_944392625.1 uncultured Rickettsiales bacterium | reverse complement strand
CATTATTATTATTTTTTTTAATCAAATGATTGGCATTTATATACATATTAATATACCATTGAATTGTTAACACAATTCAATGGTATATTAATATTTTTAAAAAGCTATCTTTTTTTGACAATCTCTATTTTTTTCAAAAAAAACTTGCAAATAAAAAATAATATATGATAATGTAGTCATTGGTATAATTATTTATGTTATCTTATGAAAAAAAATATCTTAAAAGTGATACTGTTATTGGGTATCTTCTGTTTATTCTTTACAAATAATACATATGCTTCTGGTGGTGGCACTGGCGGCGGCGGCGATAGACTCACTACGACTTCTGGAAGTGGTGGTGATATGAT
The DNA here is from genome assembly GCA_944392625.1 of uncultured Rickettsiales bacterium. GTDB lineage: Bacteria > Pseudomonadota > Alphaproteobacteria > Rickettsiales > UBA1997 > CALXSC01. Next base: position 12,743 of record CALXXG010000105.1, on the reverse strand, counting down.
GATAGTTTTGTGTAATGTCTTAGTATTTGTTACCGGTGGTATTGGTAAAACAATAGCGTCATTCATTATTATTGGTGTAGGTATTGGTTTCTTCACTGGTAAAGTTTCTTGGGGACTTTTAATCGGTGTTACACTTGGTATTTCAGCTATGTTTGGTGCACCGGCTATTATTGGTGCAGTTACTGGTGACACTGACTTTATAAAGAAATGTAGTAATTATAAATAATTCGCATTTATTTCGGTGTTTAGCTTATAGTTAAGCACCATTTTTGTATCCATAAACCCAAGTTAGACTGAGGGTTTAGTTTAGCTTTAGTGATGTATGACATAGCACTGCTGCTTAGGCGTTTATAAATAAAATAACTATAATTATTATTAATAATTTTTTTGCTATTAATAAGTTAGAATAATTTTAAGGCGATGCTTAAACCCTCCTCTGTATTTAACATTATGGATTGATATTTTGATGTATTTGAAAGTTCTCTATTGAATTTTCTCATGTTATTTTGCGCAGTTATTCTGACTCTTTCAGGAAGATAATCAAGATAAACGGCACCTGATAAAAATGTATTATCAGCAACTATTAATCCTCCTTTTTTTACAAGGCTGTTAGATAGTTCTAAATAGTTTAAATAGTTGACTTTATCTGCGTCAATGAATATCATGTCAAATTTCAAACCTTGAGATATCAACTCTTTTAGCTTATTTTGAGCATCTCCTAGCAGTATTTCTATTTTATTGGTTAATTGATTTTCTAGCTTATTAAAATTTTGTCTTGCAATTTTTACGTTGTATTCTTCTCTATCAATTGTATAAATTTTGCCGTCATTTGGCAACGCTCTAGCTAACCAGATTGTTGAATAGCCATAAAGCATACCAACTTCAAGTATAGTATGAATATTAGACGATTTTATTAGGAATTGTAAAAACTTTCCTTCCTCTGGATTTATTGTAATCGGTCTATTATCAAATAGACATTGATTCCTTATAGTTTTTAATATGGAATCTTCATTTGCATAAAGCTCTCTAATGTAAGAGAGCTGTTTGTAATATTTTTCACTAAAAGTATTTTGTTCCTTACGCAATAAAAATCCCCATAAAATGTAGTTGAAGTATTGATAATACGGTTGATACTGCTATTATGATAGATAGAAAATCAAAGAATAGCATCAGTATATTTTTTATATTTTGATTTATGCTTGTATGTTCTATAGTGTATTTTACATCAAAATCTAAATGGTATAAAATTATTACTACAAAAAACATGCCAAATATAGCATTTACTGGTGAATAGAAAAATACTGGCAAGTATCCTGTAGGATCTGATATTATATAAAAGAATGATATTAAAAACCATGCTAATAATGGAATTAATACTAAACCTGATATTCCATGTCTTGATAATGAAATTGAATTTTTATCTTCGTTTGTCATAATTTATCCTTTATAAAGTAAATAATAATGTAATTGCTGTAAGTAATATTGAAAGCAATATATATAGTAAATTTATTTTTTTTATGTAATTCTCTTTTGTCTTGCCGGTATACTGAGCAAATCTAAATCTAATTTCATTTAAAATATAAAAGTATAAAAAGAATATCCATAGTGATAATAGAGTCACATTAAACATATGGGAAAATAAATTACAGCCTAAACACAAAATATCATAGGATGGAGTATTTATAGTATAAGCTAGATTTATAAAATACCAGCTAATTATTATAAAACCAAAGTAGGTTATAATAATTGATAGACTGTATAACTTATAGAATATTGGGGTTATTTGTTTTAATTTTAATAATGGATTATCTGAATATTTTATCATATAACTTAATCAATATATTATTTATACAAATAAAAATATATTAAAAATTTAATAATACAACACTTTTTTACTGTTGACATAAAATAATATATATTAATAGCAATCTATACTGCCCATATCTTCCGCCGCCTTTAAACTCAGAATCTAGATAATTATTATATTTATAAGTAAAATATTAAGATAGCATTGTGATTAATCACAATGCTACAATTTAAAATTTTTATTTTAACAGCAGCAATTATTTCTGCCTGCACATTTTATACATCTTGGTATTACGGTTTCTCTTCCATCTTTTGAATTAATTGCTAAACCTCCTTGGGCTGTTTCCCTGTATTTTGATGACATGTCTTTGCCAACTTGCTTCATGGTTAAAATTGCTTGATCTAGAGTTACAAATAGGCTTTTATCTTCTCTTAGAGCCAATCTTGTAGCTGAAACGGCTTTAACCGCATTAATTGCATTCCTTTCTATACATGGTATTTGTACAAGTCCGCCAATTGGGTCGCAGGTTAATCCAAAATTATGAACCAATCCAATAACTGCCGCGTTCTCGCATTGATAATTTGTTCCACCCAATGCCGCCGTAAGACCAGCTGCAGCCATTGAACAAGCGCTTCCAACTTCGGCTTGGCAACCGCCTTCAGCACCAGAAATGGTTGCATTTTTTTTGCATAATATTCCAACTATACCGGAAACAAGAATAAATTTTTTTATATTTTCAAATGTGTACTCTTTGGAATAATAGGTCTCAAAAAATTTAACAACAGCCGGTATTATTGCTGCTGCGCCATTTGTTGGGGCTGTAACAATTTTTCCCAAACTTGCATTTTCTTCAGCACCGGCCAATCCCCATAGCATAATCCAATCAAATACGTTTAATTGATCATTGCTTTTATCATTTTTTAATTTTTTATATAGATCTGGCGCTCTTCGTGGTAAATCTAAACTTCCTCTTAAGTTTTCTTTCCTATTTAGGCCATTTTCAATAGTTTCATGCATTACATCAACTATTTGTTTTATTTTTTTATCTATTTCTTTTTCGCTTCTCCAACATTTTTCATTTTCTAAAACTATTTCTGCAATTGTTTTATTTTCTTTTTCACAAATAGCCATTAATTCTTTAAAATTTGAAAATTTATGTTTTATCTCTTTTTCTGTTTTGCATTGGGTAGAATTAATTTCATCCTGTGTTACTACAAAGCCTCCCCCTATTGAATAATAAGTCTGCGAATAAAGGGTTTTGCCATCCTTATCTTCAGCTGATATAGACATGCCATTGCTATGATATTCTAGTTCTTCTGTTTTATGCACATCAAAATTTTTGTCTCTTTCATAAGGAATAATCTTTTTCTGTGCTAAGTTTAGATTTTTTTCATTTTTAATTCTTTGAATTTCTTTATCTATATCATTAGGTTTTACTGTTTCTGGTATCCATCCTTCAAGTCCAAGTTCTATGGCTAAAAATGTTCCGTGTCCTTTTCCTGTTAAGGCTAACGAACCATATAAGTCAATCCAAACAGATTCAACTTTATCAATTATTTTTTTGTCCTCTAATGTTTTTATAAACATACTGGCAGCAACCATAGGACCAAATGTGTGGGAGCTGGACGGTCCAATTCCAACCTTATATATATCAAAAATGCTTAAATCAATCATGATTAATATTTATTATTTATTTCTAATTAAAATATAGAATGTATATTTTCTATTTTCAAGAGATTTTAAGTTTAGATAAATAATTTATTATATTTAAAAGTAAACAAATGGTAATTTTTATATTTATTTTTAATTGTATTTTATTTTTTATACTATATTAATAATTGCATATTAAATAATACTAATTACTATTATATCAAAATATATGCCTCCCAATAATAATAAAGTTTTAAATATAATAAACATAAAAGAATTAGAAGTAGAAGCTTCAAAAATAGTACCAAAAAGTGGTTTTGAATATGTAAATGGTGGTGCTGGCGATGAGTGGACTTTTAGAAAAAATATTGAATCTTTTGAGAAAAAACAAATAATTCCTAGAGTATTACAAAATATAGAAAATCCAGATTTATCTACAAGCATTTTAGGGATTAAAATTAAATCTCCAATAATTATGGCTCCAGCGGCAGCACATGGCTTAGTGCATGAAAGTGCTGAAAAAGGAACGGCAAAGGGTGTCGCGGAATCAAACACGATTATGAGCGTAAGTACATATTCTAGTGATACAATAGATGATATTGCTGTCGCTGGAAATGGATCGCCACAATGGTTTCAACTATATATGAGTAAAGATGATGAATTTAATAAATATATGGTAAAAGATGCTGAGAATAATGGTGCAAAAGCAATAATAATAACAGCTGATGCGACTGTTGGCGGAAATAGAGAAGCCGATATTCGCACAATTTTAGATTTCCATTAAAAATGGCTAATTTAGAAAAATTAGGCAATGGAAAACGGCAAACGATAGCTGAAATATTTGAAAATGCATTACAAAAAATATCTATTGATAGTATAAAAAAAGTTAAATCCTATACGAATTTACCAATAATCATAAAGGGTATACAGTCACCAATTGATGCGATATCAAGCATAAGAGCTGGTGCTAATGCCATTTGGGTTTCAAACCATGGTGGAAGACAATTAGACGGTGGTCCAGCATCTTTTGATACATTATATGGAATTTCTAAGGCAGTAAATAAAAAAGTTCCAATAATTTTTGATAGTGGTATAAGAAGAGGCCAACATATTTTTAAAGCCTTGGCAAATGGCTCAGATGTTGTAGCAATAGGACGTCCGGCTCTTTATGGCCTGGCTTTAGGTAGCTATAAAGGAGTAAAATCTGTATTTGAATATTTTAATAATGAATTAAAAATGGTAATGCAATTATCTGGGACAAGAAATATTGAAGAAATAAAATCCAATGAATTGGTTGAATTGACAAAGTAAATAATATATAAATAACACCCATTACTAAAAAATAATGGGTGTTATATTACCAACAACTTTAATTAATAAGGAAATAACTAATATAAATTACTTCCAATATTCACAAAGTCCATAGGATTGAATCTTTGTGAATTCCTTAACACTTCATAATGCAAATGTTGTCCTGTACTTCTTCCGGTGCTACCTTGTATGCCTATAATATCACCTCTTTTTACTGTATCGCCAACTTTAACAGTGGCTTTGTTTAAATGGGCATAAACTGTTTTCATATCATATTTATGTTGTAAAATTACAACATTACCGTAACCGCCCTTTCTTCCGGAAAAAATAACTTTACCATCTGATGAAGCATAAATTTTGGCCATATATGAACCAACCAAGTCAACACCATGATGAGATCTTGGGGTTTTAATAAAAGGATCTAATCTTTTGCCAAACTTGCTGCTTATATAATTAGCTTGAATTGGCTCAGCAAAAGGCATTGCGTTTATAAAATCTTCAAGATTTTCTAAATATGCTATATTATTATCAAGCGTATTTTTTAATACAATTGAATCTGCAACGTCTTTGTCAATATTTATATCATCTATATTTTCAGCTTCTGTTTGATAAGACACTCTTTTTATATTACTATCAGCAAGATTTAATTGTTCCTTTATTCTTTCAAGACCATTAATTCTATCTATTAATGCTAAATTGATTTTTTGAATACCATCATTTGCTCTATTTAAAACTAAAGTGACATTTTCGTCAGTACTATCATTATACTTTTCTACTTTGTATAATTTATTTTCATCTACCGAAGCAAACCTATCATACTTGTTTAATGAAATTATAAAGTTATTGATATTTGAAATATTTTTTTCTAAAAGAACTACATTTGATAACAACTTTTGTTTATCTTTATTTAGTTGTGTTATTATATTTTCTTTTAAAACAACTCGTTCTCTAAGATCAAAATATTGTATTGTTGTAAATGCTGTCCATAAAACTAATAGAATATTCCACATTAAAAAGATAATTCCAATTCTTCTAGATTTTATACCACATTCAGAAACGCAAATTATTTCCTTTTCAGTTAATAATATTTTTTTTAATTTTAATAAAAAATTTTTCATTAAAAGTTATTTTTTAATATATGTCCATATATTAGTATTATTTTTTTAAAAGTCAAATAATAATAGTTGTAAAAAGTTTGAATATAGAATAATGATTGATTTTTTTTATGTTAAATGATTTTTTATATAGTTTAGAATTTTAGATAGTATAAAAAGCTCAACAAATAGTATGAAGAGCTTTTTATTTAATATATTAAGAAAAATTATTTATTCAAGAGCTTTTTCTATTTCTTGTTTTAATTCCTCTATTATATTAACGTCTCTAGGAACAACTATTAAATTATTAACTCCAGCTATTGTTCCTAAAATATTTTTTAAGTTTTTCTCATCTAATGTTTGAGCAACTAAATGAGCAGCACCTGGATAGGAAGTAATTACTATTAAATTACCATTATCCTCAATTTTTTTAATTAGTTTTTTAACCCAATGAAAAGTTTCTGATAACTTTTCTTGAATTTCATAAACCATTTCTTTATTGCTAGAAACAACTTTAACAGCTTTTATCTGTTTTAGTATTCTAGAAATATTGGACTGTGTAACACTTATTTTATATTTCTTTAATAATATGTCAGCAATGTCCGTTTGCTTACTAATTGAATTTTCTTCAATTATTTCTTTTACTAAATTATTTAATTTCATATATACCACCTTGTAATCTTACAAATTAGTTTTAAATCTTTATAAAAAATAAATCAACTAATTTTTGCATATATTGTTAAAGATTCAAAAAATTGTTGATAATTAATTATTAAATTATATCATATGAAATATTAATTACAATATTAAACAGTATTCTTTATAAATAAAAATATGAAATGTATTTTTAATTCCATGTCAAAAAAGTTTTTGATAGCTCTTTGCATCATTTTATTCTCGTGCTCAAAAAGGCTAGAACCTGGTTTGGGAACAAATATTTATAAAAATGCTTTTGATATAAGTAGTTTAGAATTTATAAATGTTTATAAAGATGAAAATAAATTGTATATTCAATCTGTATACAGAGGAAAATATACATATTTTACAGGAGATATTTCAAAGGTAAAATTAAAAGATAAGTTAGATAATAGAGTATTTGCGAATAGACTAATAGAACTCCAGCCAATAGAAGATGATGAAAATCCAGAGGAAATATTTAAAAAAATAAAATATTCTAAAGATTTTACAAAGATAAATATAATTGATTATGAAGAATGGGCTACAATTATATTGCCAATACTTGAAAAAGTTATAATTAATTTGGTACCAAAGGAATAAGATTCTTCAATATTTATATCAATAACTAATAAAGATTTTGCAATATTTTATGATAAAAATAATATGATAACATTAGAAAAAGTTGAGAGTCTTAATAAAAATGTAAAAATTTATAGAATATATAGTGAAAAGGAATTTTATAAAATTGTAGCTGATGAAGTAAAAAAAATGCCGGAGGTAAAAAAAAGATCAACAAATGATTTAATTATATTTGAGTTAAAAGAAACACATGATCTAAATTCACCTTATGTTTTATTTGATACTAAAACAAATATGCAATATTATTTTGACTTTGCTACATTATTTAAAGCTAAAAAAGGTGTAAGCAATAGCGATTATTATATACAAATATTATTTAATTCAATTGTAAAAGCCCATATAATTGAACCAATTAAAAATCCAATAACTACAATTCAAAAAGGATCAACATTTGTATTTCAGGGGTTGAAAAAAACACTTGAAAGTAAAAAAATAAAGCATTTAGAGCATATACCTCCTTTAAATGTAGATGGCGAAATGATGGATATAGTTAATTTTGAAAAAGGACTTGATAAAATAACTGGTAAAAAGACATATCGTGGTTCAATGGAATATTTAATAGGCGGACCTGCATTTTTCACTGATTTTTTAAATGAAGTAGAGAAGTCCAATGATGAGATTTTTATAAGATTATATATTTATAGTAATGATGACTATGGAGTTAGAATATCTAATATTTTAAAAAATAAAAATAATAACGGTGTTGATGTTAGAGTTTTAACTGGAGGTTTGGCCAATAATGCGGAAAGCATGAAAAGATCAGCTATACCTTTTGACAAAGATTTTAAGCAACCGGCAAGTATAGGGCAATATTTAGCTTATGATTCTGGTGTAAATTTTAGAACATCAGCTGATACATTTTTTATGTTTGATCACTCAAAAATGATTATTATTGATAAAAAAACTGCGTATGTTGGTGGTATGAATATTGGACAGCCATACAGATATAGCTGGCATGATATGATGATTAAATTAAAAGGCCCTATAGTTTATAAAGTTTATAAGAATTTTACAGAAGCATGGGCAGCTGCTGGTCCAACTGGTGACCTAGGTAAGTATGCTACAAAATTTTATAATTTAAATGATATGCCGGACGATTTAAAAGAATACTATAATATAGATAAAGATAAGCAAACCAATATAAGAATTTTATATACAAAACCGCAATTAAAAACAATATATGAATCTCAAATGTATGCTATTAAGAATGCTAAAAAATTTATTTATATAGAGAATCCATATTTAGCTGATTATAAAATAATGAATGCTTTAATTGAAGCAAGAGGACGAGGTGTTGATGTTAGAATTATTCTGCCATCCCATAATAATGTTGGAATGATGGCAGCTAGCAATTTAGTGGCTACAAATATATTCTTAAAAAATGGTATTAGGGTGTACAAATATCAAGGCATGACGCATATTAAAGCAGCAATATATGACGGCTGGGCAACGTTGGGATCTGCTAACTTTGACAATTTGAGTTTGATGATAAATGACGAATTTAATATAGCTTTTTCAGATCCATACTATGTGAATAAACTAAAAGAAGAACTATTTGAGGAAGACTTTAAATTGTCAGTTGAAGTTAAAAAACCGTATGTTATAAATTGGTATGATAAAGTTATGAGTACATTTGCAAATAGATTTTAGGTTATATGTCAAAAAATACTTTTATTTTATCTTTAATTTCATCTAAATTTTTTAATTTATTTATATCATTTCTAAAATCGTTTGAACCAGTAAGCCCTGCACTATACCATGCAATATGTTTTCTTGCAATTGGTATACCAATTTTTTCGTCATAATGTTCAATTATTCTATTAAAATGATTTAATAGAATTTTACCTTTTTCTTGTTTTGTTGGTTCTTGAAAAGGTTTTCCCTGCAGTTCATAAGAAATTTGTTTAAATAACCACGGCTTGCCGTATATTCCTCTACCAATCATTACGCCATCAGCCATGCTTTCTTGCATTGCTTTTATAACATCTTGTGTAGTTTTTATGTCACCGTTCACCAAAACTGGTATTTTTATTGATTCTTTAACTCTGGATACGAACTTCCAATCAGCTTTCCCTTCATACATTTGATTTCTTGTTCTTCCGTGTATAGTTACAAGTTTTACACCTTCATTCTCTGCTATTCTTGCGATTGTTGGGGCATTTAAATTGTCAAAATCCCATCCCATTCTCATTTTTATAGTTACTGGTACATGAACAGCATTTACAACTGCATGGATTATATCTTTTGCTAACTTTTCATCTTTCATGACGGCAGATCCGGCAAAACCTTTGACTACTTTTTTTACTGGACATCCGAAATTTATATCAATTAGATCTGCACCGAGATCTTCATTCATTTTTGCAGCTTCCGCTGTGTAATAGGTATCATTTCCAGAAATTTGAACAGCATTAATCGGAAAATTATTTTTTATTTTTTTTAAATAATTTTTATTGTATATTGAACGGCTAGGTATCATTTCTGTGTACATCATGCCAACTTCGCCAAAAGATTGAATTGTATCTCTGAATGGAGTGTCTGTTATGCCGCATAATGGGCATAGAAATAAATTATTTATTGTTGTAATATTTCCTATTTTAATTTTTTTTAGCATTGTATATTTTTTATAATAACTTATAAGAATAATGATATATTATTGATTAATTTTCAAGTTTTATAATACCCATTATTTTTTATAATGGGTATTGACATTAGAATTTATATTATAGCCAGTTTTTGTATCTTTTTATATATATGGTTTTTACAAGTTGAACCAATATTATATACAAAATGACTATTGCAAATAACCATCCATAATAGTTCCAAGGCAAGCCTGCTAGATCTAGGTAATTACCAAATTTTAAATAGGGCAATACAATGGTTATTAACATCGCAACAGTAGTTGAGAAAAATACATAAACTGATGGATTGCTTTGCAAGAATGGTATTTTTTCAGTTCTAATTAAATATATGATTATTGTTTGAGTAATCATACTTCCGACAAACCAGCCAGTTTGAAATAATGAAACATCAAGCGCGATTGCTGGATTGTTCCAACCCAATATATTGAACATTATTAAAAACAATAATATATCACATATTGAACTTGTTGGTCCAACCCACAGCATAAATTTCATTATTGATTTTGCATCCCATTTCCTTTGTACTTTGATGTAATCGTCATCTATATTATCCCAAGGTATAGTCATCTGAGATAAATCATAAAATATATTTAATAGTAAAATTTGCACAGGCAGCATTGGCAAAAATGGCAAAAATGCTGAGGCAAATAGCACACTAAACATATTTCCAAAGTTTGAAGAAATAGTCATTTTAATATATTTTATGATGTTGCAGAAAATTTTTCTACCTTCAATAACACCATTGACTAATACATTTAAATCTTTCTTCAAAAGAATAATATCAGCCGATTCTTTTGCAATATCGACAGCGGTGTCAACAGATATTGCCACATCCGCTTCCTTCATTGCAGGTGCATCATTTATACCATCGCCCATAAAGCCAACAGTATGTCCGTCATTCTTAAGAACTTTAATTATTCTTAATTTCTGCTGTGGTGATAATTTTGCAAAAATGTCAATTTTTTCAACCTTTACTTTTAGTTCTTCATCTGTTATATCATCAATTTCTGAACCGGTTATAACATCCTTATGGTTTTGAATGCCAACAGCTTTGCAAACATGTTTTGCTATTATTTCGCTATCTCCAGTTAAAACTTTTACTCTAACATTATATTCTTTTAGAGATTGAATAGCTGATTTTGCTGACTGCTTTGGCGGGTCTAAAAAGCTTAAATAGCCCATTAAAACCATATCTTTTTCAACATCTTTTGTTATGACTTTTGTCATATCTATATTATTTTTTTGAGCCAAAGCTAAAACTCTCATTCCTTCTTCATTGAGTTTTAATGCTATTTCTTCAGCTTTTTTCTTCATATCTTCAGTTAACTCAACAACTTCGCCATTATATTCAACCCATTTGCATACCTGCAGCATTTCAGTTAAAGCACCTTTTGTTGTAAGTTGAACTTTTCCATTTTTATCTTCTAAAAGAACAGACATTCTTCTTCTCATAAAGTCAAAAGGCAATTCATCTATTTTTTTATACTCAAAATTTAATGAATACAAATTATTTTCCATTGCTTTATCTATAATGGCAATGTCAAGAAGATTTTTTAAACCTGTTTGAAAATTGCTGTTCAAATAGGCGTGTCTTAAAACTCTTAAATCTTCCTTTCCATCAATATTCAAGTGATATTGAAGAACAACCGTATTTTCTGTCAATGTTCCAGTTTTATCAGAGCAAAGAATATCCATTGCACCAAAATTTTGAATAGAATTTAAATTTTTAACAATGGTTCTTTTGCCAGACATGCCAACAGCACCTTTTGCAAGATTTGCTGATACGATTACCGGCAGCATTTCAGGAGTTAAACCAACAGCAATTGAGATTGCAAACAAGAATGCTTCAAGCCAATTATTTTTAGTATATCCATTTATTAAAAATACTAAAATTACCATTACAATCATAAATCTGATCAAAAACCAGCTAACGCTTGATACACCTTTATCAAAACTTGTTTTTGCTTTAGATTTTACAATAAGTTTTGCCATTGAACCAAAATATGTATTTGTTCCAATATTTACAACAATAGCAGTTCCCGTTCCGCTGACAACATTGGTTCCCATAAAGCATAAGTTGTCCAACTCAAGCGGAGATTTAGGAGTATTCTTTGTTTTTTCTTTACTTAAACTTGCGAATTTTTCTATAGGTTCAGATTCGCCTGTTAGAGAAGACTGAGAAATAAACAAATCTTTTGCCTCTAATATTTTTAAATCAGCAGGTATAATATCTCCAGCAGACAAAAATATAATATCACCTTTTACAATTTCAGCAATAGGTATTTCTTTTTTTCTACCGTCCCTTAAAACAGTTGCTGTTGTGCTAATCATTGATTTTAGTTTTTCACTTGCATTATTTGATTTTTCTTCCTGAATAAATTTAATTATTCCGCTTAGAAATACTAAAAATAATATAGTAAAAGCAGCCGTCATATCTTGAGTTATAAAAGATATGATTGCCAATACTATTAAAACTATACTAAAAGGATTAAAAAATGAATCAAAAAGCCCTTTATACCAATGATGGACTTTGCCATGATTGACTTCATTAAAACCATTTTCATCTTGCCAATCTTCAGCATATTCTGTTGAAAGGCCTTTTTTAATATCACTTTTTAATTCTTTTAATATTTCTGATTGATTTAACTTAGAATAAGTTATTAGTTCGTTCTTGATATTTTGTTCAAAAACATTTTTTTGAATTTTTTTGATCATATTTTACCTCTTAAAATTTTATATTATATTATCCCATATTTTTATAAGATTATTAATAAAGTAATACGTGGTATAAATAAGAATTTATTTAATACCTTCAGTATTATACAAGGCGAAAAATTAAAAATCTAGTTAAATTTAAAAAAAATTGACATATATATACAAAGTATAATATAATTAATATTATTAAATTTAATTTTTTTCTTGACA
>CALXXG010000104.1 GCA_944392625.1 uncultured Rickettsiales bacterium | reverse complement strand
AAATAATTAAATATAAAAGTTTTATTGAAACTTAATTTTTAATTTTTCATTTTTAATTTTCAATTTCTATATGATTCTCTGCCGAAGGCTAATTTTCAATTTTCAATTTTCAATTTTCAATTTCTATATGATTCTCTGCCGAAGGCTAATTTTCAATTTTCAATTTCTTTCAGTTGGCACTTCGCCCAACGACAAGCTACCGAAATCAAGCAAGCTTGTTTCGGTTGGGCTTCGTGCTTGAGCATTCACTTCGTTCACATCGCACTTCGCCGAACGACAGGCTAGTTGTCGCAAGCAAGCTTGCACAACTTCGGCTTCGTGCTTTAATTTTTAATTTCTTTGTTTCTTGTTGATTTTTTTAAAAAATAAATTATCTTTATTTTTGTGGCTTGTGCCGATTTTATAAATAATCTATAAAAATTTATGAGACAAGAATTGGTTGATAGGTTGGTGCCTGGTGAATTGCCAACTATTGAAGAAATAGAAAAAAGATACCCAAAAAGACCTGAAGGCATGGTGGTTACAAGAATTGCACCTAGCCCTACTGGCTTTATGCATATTGGAACTGTTTATACAGCTATGACGGATGAAAGAATTGCACATCAAAACGATGGTGTTTTTATTTTGAGAATTGAAGATACGGATACTAAAAGAGAAGTTGAGGGTGCGGTTGATGCTATACTTAAAACCTTGAATTATTGCGATTTAAACACGGATGAAGGGTTGAGGCTTGATGGAAAAGAATATGGAGAGTATGGCCCCTATACGCAAAGCAAAAGAAAAGATATATATAAGGCCTATGTTAAGGAACTTTTGAAGAGAGATTTAGCCTATCCTAGTTTTATGACCCATGAGGAGCTTGAAAAAATGAGAGAGGAACAAACTAAGCTAAAAATTAGAACGGGTTTATATGGACTTTGGGCTAAGGAAAGAAATCTCACAGAGGAACAAATAATTGATAATCTTGATGCCGGCAAGCCTTACGTAATTTATTTTAAGTCAAACGGCAATTTTTCAAATAAAATTGTTATTGAGGACTTGATAAAGGGTAAAAAAATATTGCCAGAAAATGATTTAGATATAGTTATTTTAAAGTCTGATGGACTTCCAACCTATCATTTTGCGCATTTAATTGATGACCATTTAATGGGAACAACCCATGTTTTAAGAACGGACGAATGGTTCATTTCAACTCCTTTGCATGTTCAATTATTTCAAGCTATGGGTTGGAAACCTCCTTACTATGTTCAGCCGGCACCTATTCAAAAAATTGATAATGGAGCTAAAAGAAAACTTAGCAAGAGAAAAGATCCGGAGGCAAACTTTCTGTATTATATAGAAGAAGGCTATCCTAAAGAAGTAATAATTGATTATTTAATGAATCTAGCAAACTCAAACTATGAGGATTGGAGAAAACAAAATCCTAAGGCAAGCTTTAAGGAGTTTGAATTTAATATTAAAGGCTTAGGCACGAGCGGCGCCTTGCTTGACTTCAAAAAGCTTGACAGCATGACTAAGGATTTTATGGCAACTTTAACGGCTGAAGAATTATATAATAGATTGCACGTTTGGGCTGAAGAATTTGATAAAGATTTAGCTAAAAAAATGGATGACAATAAACAAAAGTTCATTTCAATTTTTGAGATTGAAAGGAAGAATTGTGAAAGAATTAGAAAGGATTATGGTAAGTTATCTGGCATCTATAATGAAATTACCTATTTCTTTGACTTTAACTATAGCCTTGATAAATTTAAACAGGATATGCCGAATGTTTCTATGGACGATGTAAAGACAATAGTTAATGACTATATTAATAGCTACAATGAAAATTTATCAAAAGAAGAATGGTTTGCCAATTTGAAATCTATGGCATCAAACTATGGCTACGCCCTCAACAATAAAGAGTTTAACCCAGAAATTCATAAGGGAAATATTTCTGATTTTGTTGCAATTTTTAGATATTTAATCACGGGTAAAAAAAATACGCCAGACCTATACTCAATAATGAAAGTTATGGGCAAGGATGAAGTTGTAAAAAGATTATCAATTGTTAATTCTTTATAATATAAATAAAGTTGGCAGTATACGGCGGCTATTATAAATATATAAATGGTCGCCTTTTATTGCGTCCGTAAAATTCATAATTAGTAGTTTGTTAGTTCTTTTAAAACTATCAATAAAACACATAATGCAGTTCTTTGCTTGCGTAAACTTTACTCAGATAAAGATTGGTATGTAATGGATGCATGCTTGCATTCCAATTGGATGACTTACGGGCGAAGTTTGCTGAAGGAATAACAAGGGCTGGATGTTGGAAAATGAAAGTTTACTTTCATTTGACAATTCATGCCCGTAGTTTGCACAAGCAAAGTGCAGTGTCAAACAGCCCTAAATGTCTAACAACCAAACTTGCTTAAATTGGATGGCTTACAGATGAGTGTAGTTTTTCACACGAAGGCAATGAGTGGTTGGAAACAAACATTTTCAAAGAAAAAAGAAAACCACCAGTTAAGCTGGCAGATTAGTGTTTTAAATTATTTTTGCATTCCTTCATTTGTAATGGCTGCTTTGTTTCTCTGCTTTTCTAATTTTTGTTCAAATGTATTTTTATTAATATTATTTAAGTAATCTAAACATTGATTGACGTTGTATCTTTCGTCTTGTTTGATTCTTAACATATTTTTTAATAGATCTTTATATTTGTCGTATTTAGGATTCAACTCGTCTATTTTTTTATTTATATGATCCTGAGCATTTTTAGAGGCCTTGTAAAACTCTTCATATCCTTTTTCTGGATTCCTTTGAATGTCTCTTTCGGTTTTTCTGATTTCTTCTATTGTATTTTTGAAAAAATCTTCATAAAAATCTTTATATAAATTTTCATATCCGGACAGAACCATATAGAAAACAATACCGGCAGACCAAATGTCTGATTTTGTATTTACTTTGCTAAAATCAAAATATAAAGGTGAAGATATAGCTTCAGGAGGTTGATATAATAGACTACCTCTGTCAAATCTTAAACTATTTTTGATTGAGATTCTTCTTGAAGAACCAAAATCGCAAACTACAAAATGTTCATTTTCTTTCTCATTTACGAATATAATATTCTCTAGTTTAATGTCATAATGAACAATATAATTGTCGTGCATTGTTTTTAAAGCTTTTAGAAGATTATCTATAAGTAGATCCTGTTTGTCAAACTTTTCTTTGTTGGTAAATATTTTTGATAAATCTTTTCCTTCGTAATATTCCATGATCAGTTCTTCTGATTCTGGATCGCAATAGTATATTTTAGCTAGATATGGACTGTCTATTTTTAATTTAGCATATTGATATTCTCCGCAAATATCTTTGTAGCTAGCTTGAGAATTTACAACTTTCAAGACAAAATTTCTTTTTACATTATTTTCTGGATGAACTTTATATAGGTCTCCACATCCGCCATGACCAACACTTTTTCTTCTCATTTTTGTAGGATTCTCACCAAAAAATTCTTTTGGAATTTTAGTAGCAATAATTTTTCTTAATCTTTCACCGCAATCTTCATAACCTTCAGATTCTTCTTCGTCTTGAAAAATAATTCCGTTTCTTTCAATATATTGATTTTCCATAGAGATTAAAAAAATTAAACATTCTTTCATCATAAAACAAAATTATAGTATTTTCAAGAAAAATTTAAGAATATGTTAATAGTTTTTTGTTGATTTTTTTAGATAAATTTTATAATTTTAAAAAAAACAAAATGTTTTTGCAAATGAGAAGCATT
>CALXXG010000103.1 GCA_944392625.1 uncultured Rickettsiales bacterium | reverse complement strand
GGTTGCGACTTTATAGTATTTGTCATCCTCAAGCGGCTGTCCATTGTCTAGGATAAACTGCCCATTTACTTTTTTGACTCCGCTGTATTGAAGTTCGCCTATTTCTTTATCAGATATTTTTCTATCTATCATTTGTTTTATATATTTTCCCTGTAGATTTAAAACTACGCATATATTGTCAAATGGCAATATTGAATATATGTCTTTAATCCTTATTTCTCCCGGATAAAATTGGCCTGTTATGCTTCCGCCGTTTAGCATTGCAATATCTGAGTTGGTTTCTTCCTTTAGAATATCGCAAAATAAATCGCCCAACGGACTTTTTTTATATTTGTCATAACTTATTTTTTCCTTTACTATGCCCAAACTTTCGTTAAATACTGTTGATAATTGATTATTGTAATTCTTGATCAATTCTGCTATTTCTTGATCTTCCTTTAGGCTATCCTTTTCATTCACTAAAACCCTTGAACTTATTTCTATATTTTTTATTTTTTTAGTTCTTTTGTTAATATAAAAATCAATCATTGAAAAAGCACGTCCCTTTTGCAAACTTTGAACTACAGGTATACCATTTATAAAGCCTGATACCAATTGGTGATAGTGGGCTGTAATTATTGCATCAACACCTTCAATCTCTGTTAATTGCATTAGTTTTTCGTTTTCAAACTTGATTTTGCCATCTTCCTCATCAGTATACGACCCTAAGTGCGTCAATAAAACTATAATATCAGCTCCGTTATCTTTTGCCTCTTTAACAAACTTTTTTGCAGATTCAACAGGATCTAAAAAAGTTAAATATTTGACAAAATTTCTATTGCTTTTATAGCTAGCTTCTGTCGTGGTTAAACCAACAAAAGCAATCTTAATACCTTTGATTTCTGTTATTATATATGGTTTTACAAAATATTCATCATCATTCATTATATTTGCAGAAACAAATGGTGCTCCCATATCCTCTTCCCACGTTGATATTTTATCAATTCCCCAATCAAATTCGTGGTTTCCAAGTGCTGACGCCGTTATGTTTATTTTTTTAAAAATATCCGAAACGGGTTTTCCAAATAATGAGTTGCTCATGGCTTCACCATTATAATTATCACCTGCAGATACGATTAATGTTGTAGGAGTTGTTTCTTCCCTTATTGCATAAACAAACTTTGAAGCACCGACTTCTCTTTTATACTCAATTGCTCCATGGAAATCGTTAAAGGCTATAATTTTAATGTCTACATATTTAGTGTGGTTATAGTAAAAAATGCCTGACAGTAAAATAACTAAGCCTACAATTGCAAGTAATATTTTTTTATTTCTACTCATTTTAACCTACCTTTATATAAAAAATTAACCCATATTTTACTATGAGTTAATTATAATTACTAATTATTTTGAGTTAAGCCTCTCCATACATATTCTGTTGTGAATGGCAGTAGAGGCGCCAATGCCTCGCTAATTTTTAGCAACACAGTATAAAGAGTATCATAGCCCTTTAACTTGTCATCATCATGCTCAGATTTCCAAAATCTATTTTTATTTCTTCTTATATACCAATTATTTAGCACTTCAAAAAAATCTTCCGTCTCTTTGCAAGCCAATGATGGAGTATAATTGTCCATTGAATCTCTTATAGTGTCTATTGTTTTCTTCAATTTTGACAAAATATAGATATCCATTGTATTGCTTATTATATAGGCGTTGCTTTTATAATCAATATTGTGCAGCTTTTCTGTATTGGCAAACATTGAAATATGCTTTATACCACACTCATCAAATTCATCGCCAACGCAAGTAAATCCCATTCTTTGATAGAAATCTTTTAAATAGGACTGTGCATGAAATTCAATTTTTGTTATTTTGCTATTGTTCAATAGATTTTTTATAACTAAAGTTAAAAGTTCTCTTCCAAGTCCTTTTCCCCTATATTCTGGCAATACAGAGAATCTTTGCAATATTGCAGTATTTTCATTTATCCAAACTCTAATAGTTGCAATCGGCTTTTCATCTTTGTATAAAACATAATGTAGTTTATTCAAGTCAAAATCATGTCCATCAATTTCGTCTTCCTCCTTTATATTTTGACCTTTGATAAACACCTCTTTTCTGATAGTCAATGCATCATCTATTAGCTTTTTGTCCGCAATGCCGCTCTTTGCATAATAAACATCCTTTGTAGTTATGTCTTCGCCCTTTACGCCATCACTGTTGGCATACATGCAAAAGAAATTATAGGCATTTATAATAGGTTTTATTGACATTCTGAGAGTTTCTTTTATATCCTTTGCATCCTTATCAATTCTTAATTCTTCACCTTTTAAAGCAGGGCTTTTTATCATAAACCATCTCAATGCATCGCTTCCATATAGATTGCATACCTCTAATGGATCCACATAATTTCTAAGTCTCTTTGAGAGTTTTTTTCCTGTTTCATCAACAGCTATACCATAGGAAATACAATTTTTAAATGCTGGTTCATCAAATAATGCTGTAGACAAAATTAGCAGCACATAAAACCATCCTCTTAATTGTCCATCACCTTCTGTAATAAAGTCCGCAGGAAAATGGCTTTCAAACCATTCTTTATTTTCAAAAGGATAATGGTGTTGTGCATATGGCATTGATCCGCTTTCAAACCAACAGTCCATAACATCCTTAACCCTTACCATTTTTGATTTTCCAGTTGGATCATCAGGATTAGGTCTGGTTAAATTATCTATAAATGGTCTATGCAAATCTTTTACTTCAACGCCGAAAGCTTCTTCCAATTCTTTTATAGAACCATAAACCTCAATTCTTGGATAATCTGGATTGTCACTCTTCCAAACTGGTATTGGACAGCCAAAAAATCTATTTCTAGAAATAGACCAGTCTCTAGCTCCTTCAAGCCACTTTCCAAACCTTCCATCCTTTACATGGGCAGGTATCCAATTTATTTTTTGATTATTCTTTATCAGCTTATCCTTTATTTTTTCAACATTAACATACCACGATGGCAAAGCTCTATAAATCAATGGCGCATCAGTTCTCCAACAGTGCGGATAGTTGTGAATATACTGTTCCGTCTTAAGCCATTTACCTTCCTGTTTTAACTTGATTATTATTAGATCATTAGTTTCAAATACTTGCTTTCCAACAAATTCGTCAATTGGAGCTATAAAACAACCGCCATCATCAACAGGACAAACAGTTGGAATGCCATATTTTTTACAAACCATATTATCATCTTCACCAAATCCAGGTGCTGTATGAACTATGCCAGTTCCGTCCGTTGTTGTAACATAGTCGCCATGCAGAACGCTAAATGCAGCATCACTTGCTTGAACTTCAGGCAAATCTTTTATATATGGCAATATAGGTTCATAATGCAAGCCCAACAGCTTTTCACCCTTAAATTCAGCTATTATATTAAACTTTCCTTCCGCATCGGCCAATTCTTTTTTATATTTAGGCAAAGTTTCCTTTCCAATTATATAATATTCACCATCTTTCTCTAGTATCACATAATCATAATCCTTGTTGACTGCCAACGCAAGGTTTGACGGCAATGTCCAAGGGGTGGTGGTCCAAGCTAGGAAATTGAAAATTGAAGCACAAAGCTCAACCGATGAAAGCTCGCTTGCAACCGGTAGCTTGTCGTTGGGCGAAGTGCCAGCCGAGCTTTGCGAGGATGAAAATTGAAAATTGAAAATTGAATTATTCTTTTCTGCGTTGTCCTGCTTTTCTCCATCTTGTAAGTCTGTGGATGTTGAGTTGTCAGTTAATCTTTTTTTAAACTCCTCAACTGCATCATCCGTCATTTTAAATTTAACAGTTATAGCCTTATCCGCTTTTTCTCTATAGGAATTATCCTGTTTTGTTTCTGCATTTGATACAGGAGTTTGACATGTCCAAGAGTATGGCATAACTCTAAAATCTTCATACAAAAGTCCTTTATCATACAATTGTTTAAAGACCCAAATAACACTTTCCATGTATTTAAGATCCATCGTCTTATAGCCATTGTCAAAATCAACCCATCTGCCGGTCCTGTTAACATAATGTTTCCATTCATTAACATACTTCATTACAGAAGATTTGCACAAGTCATTAAATTTGTCTATACCATATTCTTCTATTGCTTTTCTGCCGCTTATACCTGTTTCTTTTTCAACGCCCATCTCAGCAGGTAATCCATGGCAATCCCAGCCAAACACTCTTTCAACTTTTTTGCCTTTCATGGTTTGATATCTTGCAAACGTATCTTTTATATAGCCTGCAAGCATATGTCCATAATGGGGCAATCCATTTGCAAATGGAGGTCCATCATAAAATACAAACTCTTCACCATTTTTTCTAATGTCAATAGACTCTTCAAATATTTTATTTTTGTTCCAAAAATCCAATATTCCTTCTTCCATTTTTGCAAAATTCAAATTCTGATCTGCATCAGGATAATACTTTTTTTTCTCCATTTTAATACTTTTTTTACTACTGTCTTTAATAATAAAATTTTACAAAATAAATATCAATAAAATTGTTTAAGCTAATTGTGTATTTTATATGTTTTTTGTATAATTTTATAAAAAATGGTGTTTGATTTAAAACAAACACCATGAAAATTTATATTATATAGCTAGCTATATTGATAATATGCTTGTATTAGATTCTTCAATATCATATTCTTCAATATTATTATTTATATAAGTTTGTGCTTCTTTATCTATTTTATATTCTAGTGTTTCTGCAAGTTTGCACATTTTTGAATATTTTTCTCTTTGATATGAATCTTTAAAGTAATCTATCATTATTTGAAAAATTTTTTCATTTATATTCATGCTTTTGAACGAATATTCAAATACTTTTTCAAGACAAGTATATTCTTCTTTTTCTAGACATGATTCCATAACTTCTGAAATAATATCTGGATTTATTTTGTCTGTTTCTATTGCTTTGTTGTATATATTTAATATTTTTTTGTTGTCATTGTCAAATTTCTTTATAGCTTTTATTGCATAGCAAAAAATATCTTCATTAAAGATTTCTTTTTCCATAGCTTCTTTATAGTTTAACAATATTTTATTATAGTTGTTATCATCATAGCTTTCTTTAATGGATTTAGCAAGACTAATTTCGTAATGTTTTTTTAATTCGTAAGCTTTTTTGATTATTTCTGTAATGTTTGAATTATTATTTTTGTTTATTTTTGATGTTGGATTTTGTAGTCTATTAATAGATGCATACTCTCCTTCAGCTGTATTCATGAACTGTTCTCTATTAAAATTTATTTTTTTATTTGTTAGCTTTATAACTTCATCATATTCATTAATATCTAAAAAAGTATTTAATATATTAATAAATATATTTTCATTTAATGAATTAGAATCTACTATATTGTTGTATAATTCTAAAATATCATTTTTTATATTTGTATCACTTGAATTTTTGATAGCATTAGTAATAAAATCAGCAACTTTTATGTAGTCCAAATTATTATTTTGCAGATTTTCTTTATATATTTGTATTATTTTTTGATAATCTTTTGATTCGTTTGCTAATTCTATAGTTTTAGCGGTAATATCTTTATTTAATTTATTTGAATTTTTAAATATCTCGTACATTTTAACTATACCATAATAATTTTTGAAGTTATAGTTATTAATAAATGTTTCATAAAAAATATTATTGTTACTGTTATCTTTTGCGTCTAATTGTTCAACTATATTTGTTAAAATTGATAATAAATCTTTTATGCCTTCTGACGATTTATTGAAAACACTATCAATGGCTAACTTATTTTTATTTAAAAGTATATTATTTAAATGATTAATATTATTTATATCAATTTTATTGTTTATATAGTTTTTATTTTTTATACAAAAGTTAAGAAAGCCAGCATAGTCTTCTAGTTGATAATATGAATTCATAATATAATTTAAAAAAGTTTTATTTTTTAAAAACTTACTATTATTTTCTATATAAAGATTTATTACTTCTTTATAATTTTCTAGTGCAAAATTTGCTGTTATTATATAGTTTATGCAATCAATTTTTTTCTTGTTAATTATATCTTTGTTTATTTTGTAAAACTCTAATAAGTCATTGTATTGTTTAGTTTCATAATAGGACTTTAAAATGTATTCAATAGAATTTTTATTATTTAAAATTAAATTTTTATTTTGATTATAAATTGTTATTATATTGTCATAATTATTTAATTCAAAATTTACAGATAATATATCTTCAAGTAAAAGTATTTCATTGCTATTAAATTTTCTATTGTTGGTTATAGCATTGCAAATATTAATTAATTGTTGATTGCTTCTAACTTTTTTTGCTGAATCTATTATATATCTGTATGATTCATTGTTAATTCCTTGCTTGTCTTTTTTACTGTCATATAATTTAAGTATTTCAGAGTATTTGTTTGTTTTATAGTGAGCTTTTATAAATATATTAAAGATATTGTTATCTTCCTTTTCTTCATTTGACAAGCTAGAATTGTATATATTTATTATTTTATCATATTTTTTTAAATTGTCATATATTTTAATAGCGTAAATGTAAATATCTGAAGGCTTTTTAATATTTTTAATTTTTTCATAATAAATTTTGGCGTTATTGTAATCACTTAGTTCACAATAACATTTTACCATATTGTATAATGCCTCATAGGAATTTTGATCTTTTTGAGGAAGTTTTTTATATAGATTCAATACTTCTTCATAGTTTTTAAGTCTCACATTTATATTCATTCCATCTAATGCAATATTATTAACATTATCGTTTTTTATTTCATCATATATTATTTTTGCTTCTTCAAAATTTCCTAGTTCATAATTTGATCTCATTATTAAAACATTTACTAATATCTCTTCATAACTGCAACCATATCGCAATAATTTTTGGGCAATTTCTATTACGTTTTTATGTTCTCCTAAATCATAATAAATATTAATTAAAGCATTAAAAATATCATAGTCATCAATATTTATAAAATATTTATTATATATTTTAAATGTTTCTTCATAATTTTTTAATTTATAATTTGCTAACAATATATATTTTAATGTTGCAGCATTAAAATTTTTATTTGTTTCATTGTTTAAAGATAAATACAAATTATATGATTCTATGCAAGATACATAGTCATTTAACATGTAG
>CALXXG010000102.1 GCA_944392625.1 uncultured Rickettsiales bacterium | reverse complement strand
AAAATCAAAGTATGACTGATACTAAAGCTTATTTCTAACCAAATTTTTAAATCTAAAATTATAATTTTAATATCAATAAAATAATTAAAAATAATGAAATATAGTAACTTTATTAAACACTATTTTAAAAAATATGGGTTTCTTAATTTAAGAACCCCATATTTTTTAATAAAGAAATATTATTTTGTTAAAATTTTTTAAGATCATTTATTAATTTCTTTTAAAACTTTTACACAGAAGCTGTGTCGGTTAATATATTTTCCATTAAGTATTTTTCAGTAAATATTTCTTTTGCTAGTTGTTCAATCTTTTCATTATCTATTTTTTTATTTAATGAAATGTTAAATACATAAGGCTCAAGTAGTGGGTTTTGGTTTCTTGCAACACAAAATATACGAGATTTTGCATTGTAAGTTTCTAAAATTTTATCACCTAGTTTCCTGCATAAAAAGTCTAAAACTCTACCAGTATGATATCTCTCATTTTTTCCAAATGGGGCTTCCATAGTATGTGGATTAAAAACAGAAATTAAACCTCTACTATTATTACCTCTTCCGACTACTCCTTCTTCCCCGCAATCTATACAGCTTCCTTTAAATGTTTTATATATTCTAAAAGAACCATCTTGCTTTTTGTTTATGTTTAAAGTATAACTATATCCAAACTCTTTACAGATAGGGCTAATTTTATCTTCTACAATTTTTTCATAGTGTTTTAATATATTTGAATATTCTTCAAAAGTTTCATAACGAGTTGCAAACACAGGAAGACAAATTGTTATATCAATTTCATTTTTTATTCTAGTAATCATGATTTTTATATCCTGACCTAAATCTTCATAAATAGGAGAAGCAAAGCCAAATTTTGTTCTTTTGAAAAAGATATTCTCTATTTCTTTACAAAGTTTTTCACAATTACTTTCCCCTGTGTTTACAACGCAAACAGAAGTATCTCCTGAGGTTATAACCTTTGCATCTGGTATATCGTCTACAGATTTAGGAGTGTACCAGTTTTTCCTTTGAGAAAAATTGTTGGCGTTATATATAACCTTTACATCTTTTTTGAAGTTTATAGCTGGCATAACCGTTGTTAGATATTCTTCTATTTTTTTGTTTAAAATCTTTTTTAAGTTTATTTTTTGATTTGCAAAGCTTGTAGATACTCTACCATTTAAAACAATTTTTATTTTAGATTTAGTTTTAACTTTTTTATCTTTTATAGTAAAACTACCCGCCCCTATATAGAGTTTGTCAAAGTTGTGGTGTAATATGTATCCAAAGTTATCAAGACAATATTTAGAATATTCTATTGAACAAAGTTTTGCTAAATTGTCAGCTAAATTATCTGGATGTCCAAAAGATTTTTTTTCAACGATTTCAAAGTCTAGCTCAGAATTATCTTTGTAATTAGCGCTTATATTTATCATATTAATCTCCTATAATTAAATGTTGTAGTTCTTCAGAAATATTAAAGTTTTTAACAATAGCTGGCTTTATATTTAAGTTCTTTAAATCTTCTATTTTAAACCACTCTGCTTTTACATTTTCTTTATCAATAACTTTATATGAAATATTAGAATTTAAAGCATATTTGTAAATAAAAAGTAGTTCGTGTATATCCTTGCCATTTATCTTAAAGAAATTTTCGCAAACATATACTAAATCTAAATTCTTTTGATTTATAAGTATACCAAGTTCTTCCTGGACTTCGCGTAGTAAAGCATTTGCAGTTGTTTCTCCCAGTTTAACTCTACCGCCAATTAAACTTAAATACTCTTCATTTTTCACTCTTTGCAATAATACTTGATTATTGTTATTGTATGGTATTACTGCAACACGAAAGTTAAATTTTTGTTTATCTGTTTTTATTACTACATCTTCCATTTTACATCTCCTTTTCAATGTAATTTATTATATCATTCATAGAACCCGTAAGCAAAGAGAAATCTTGTAAATTATTCATTGTATTTATCACTTTTCTTCTATTGTTATCTGTTTTTTTAGTTTCTAAAGATCTAGAATAACCTATTTGGAAACCCTTTCTATCATGCAAGGACGCTGCAGCGCCTCTAATATGCATTGAAAGATTTTGATAAAGTTTAAATTGATTTCCAAATGTTGTAGCAGGTTTAACATTTAATTCCTGCCCATTTAAACAATGAACAAAATATACTTTCTTTAACTCTGTTTCCTCTTTTGATGTTTTAATGCCTATATCATCAGCATGTACATTAATTTTTTGCGTCCAAGGGTTGATTGTTGGATCATTAAACAAATACAAAAATTCTGGCAAATTATTTTCAACCGATGTTTTTCTAAAGTTTATAAATTGTGTACCTTTAAAAGCTTTTAAAGTTTGGTCCTTTAAACCTACAACTGTTTGATCATTACTTAGTAATGAATAGTTTTTATCTAAACACATTCTAAGTGCTAGCGAAGTCTTTCCTGCTCCTGCATCTCCTAAAAACAAAATTCCTTTACCATCTTTTTCTATACAAGCAGAATGACAAGTAAACATGCTTTTTTCTGCATACTGCCTTTCAAAAAAGGTCATACCTGCATAAAGTATACATTCTTCATCTAGTTCTTCAACAGGATGAGCTATTTTTAACTTATCAAAATAACTTGCAACCTTCTTCTCTCTACTATTAACATATTTAACAACATATTTACAATTATCGTCATAAGGTAAAATTTTACATTCATTAAACTCTGTGAATCTAGCATGTTCCTTTATAAAGTCTATCAAAGGGAGATCTGTAATATAATTTACTTTACAACCCAACATTTCTAAACAAAATTTTTCTTGCATAATAATTTCTCCTTTATTCTAATAGCATTATTTAAAAGTTCTTTTTCACAAACATCTATTTTTTCAAATTGGAATTTAATCCAATAGGAAACTATAAAACATGAATACCAATTTTTTAATTCTATAAAATTTATATTTTTACTTTTTAAAGCATTACATAAAGCCTTTATCCAACCAGTTCTAATCTCCTCATAATTTTTAACATCTAAATTTTTACCATATAAAAAATCTTTGATATTTTTTAATTTAAAATCAATAAAATTGCATTTTTTATTTGAATTTATAGATTTAAAATATTTTTGTGGTAAATTAATTTTATTTAAAATAAAATTATTTTTATGTAAGCTTATCCATGTTTTAAAAACATCTATAAATATCTTTTCAGTTTTGTCGTAACTAGGTGAATGGTCTTTTTTACCACCATAAATAGTTTTAATTTTAAAATTATTTTTTAATGCCCAGTCTAATAAAAACAGATCTATGCCATATTTTAAATAATCTTCATTACATTCTAATTCGCATAGTGGAATGCTATTTAAAAATTTTTTACTAAACGCATAATCTCCAGCGATTGGTTGTCGCAAAAGTTTTCCGTAAGTTAAATAAAGCATTGGGTAAACAAAATGATTGGTTACATTGCCTTCAAATCGAGTTCTTTTATAATTAGGTAAAACAAAATCTGCATTTGTAAGAGCTTTTAACATTTTTTTAATAAAGTTGTTATCAATAGTTTTTAAATCTGAATCTATCATCAAGCATTTTTCAATGTTATGCTTTTTACAATATTTTATAAAGTTTAATATACAATAGCCCTTACCTAACTCTTTAATAACTATAGATTCTTTTTTACACGATGTTTTTGTTTCTAAAAATAATTTAGAGGTGTTATCGGGGCTTGAATTATCAATATTCAAAAGTAGAATACTGTTAGAACAATTTAAGTTTTGAATGTTTGAATCTAATAATTTAGTAATATTTTGTATATTTCTACTTTCATTATAAGATGGCAAACATATACATATTTCCATATATATGTATTTAACACACAAATTTCTATATGTCAATACTATATATAGAAATATTTTAAAATTATTTAGATCTTCTTATTGCATTTTTGCTTAATTGATGCTATCATAACTAAAACCTGCTGTTTAGTGAGTTTTAATATAGAATTAAATTTAAAATAGAAGGAAATAAAAATGCAAAACTTAAAGTTTATCGTTTTTTCAGATTTACATTATAATCATATAAAAAAATCGTTGAGCGAATATAGTTCTAAACGAAAACTTACACTATTTGCTGAACCTTTGATAAAAAAACTTATTACTATTGTGAATCAAATTAAACCAGATTTTGTGGTAAACCTTGGAGATTTAATTCAAGATGTTCATGACAAAAATATAGATACCGAGAACTTTAAGCATATGATTAGAATTTTAAATCAAAGCACTGTTCCAGTTTATTCTGTTTTAGGCACGCACGATCTAAGAGCTTTTGATAGAAAAGAAGTATCTAGTTTTTATGGGTATGATAACCCCACCTACTCTTTTGATTGCAAAAATCATCATTTAGTTTTCCTAAGTGAAGAACATATAAATAGTTATAATGAAAATAATGAAAAGAAGGTAGTGTATGTTATAAACTCCAAAGATTTATCATGGCTTAAACAAGACTTAGACAAAACAAATTTACCCACAATTATATTTACTCACACAGGGCTTGCCGAAGATAATATGAAAGGAAACGCTTTTTACGAGGACGGTAAATATCCTGCCCATTATGAAAACAGAAAAGACATTAAAAATATTTTACTTAAAAGTAACAAAGTTGTAATCGTTTTTAATGAGCATCAACACAAAACAAAAAGTCTTGTTGAAGATGGAATAAAATATCAA
>CALXXG010000101.1 GCA_944392625.1 uncultured Rickettsiales bacterium | reverse complement strand
ATTCCTGTATATTCAAAAATTGGTGGAATTTCAAGGTTATTATCAAATTCTTTTACTCTAATAAAATTAATAACCTTGTTATTTGGTCCTTCATTATATAACTGAATTTGAGAGTGCTGATCTGTTGCGCCAAGAGCTTTTATAGGAGTAGGGCCGACACAAACATCATTCCCTTCCTTATCTTTATTTTTTCCAAGAGACTCAGCCCATAATTGAGCGAACCAATCTGAAACATATTTAAGTCTGCTAGAATAAGGCATCATAACTGACATATTTTTACCTTTTTGTGTATCCATAAGATAATGAATAAGAGCATTTTGAGCTGCAATATTTTCATTTATGTCAGTATTTTTCAAAGCCAAATCCATATCTTTGATACCATTGGTTATTTCATCAATATCAATACCGACCAAAGCAAAAGGTAAAAGCCCAACAGAAGAAAATACGGAAAATCTACCACCAACATCATCGGGAACTACAAAAGTTTTATACCCTTCCTGTTCTGCAATTTGTCTTAAAATACCTGTTTTTTTATCAGTTGTAGCCACAACATTATAACGATAATTATCCCCCAATTCTTTTTCCAGACGATCTTTCACAATCATAAACTGGGACATAGTTTCGGCAGTAGAACCTGATTTAGTTATCACATTAACAAGAGTTTTTGATAAATCAAGTATATCAAGCAAACCTGTCATAGTATCCGGATCAATATTATCAAGGAAGAAAATTCTTGGTAATCCGTTTCTTTGTTCAGGCGACAGCAAATTCCAATAAGGTTTTAAAAGGGCTTCAGTAACAGCCAACCCACCAAGAGCAGACCCCCCTATACCTAATACTAAAATATTATCAAACCTACCTTGAACCATTGATGCGTATTCTTTTACATACCACAGAGTTTCTTCACTATAGCCTAAATTTAACCATTGAAGCCACTGTCCTGGTTTGTCTTTTCGTTTGTTTAAATTTGCAATTATTGAGGTAATCCTATCCTTGTAATTTAAAAATTCTTCTTTAATATTTAACCCGTTCTCACACCCAATAACACTTTGATCTATATTTCGGTAGTCTAAAGATATCATCTGTACTCCTTCTCAAAATAACCTAATTAAATAAGTACACTTAACAAACTTATTATACGTACTAAAGGAATTTTAACAAGGGGATTAAGATTTTTTTAATAATTATTTACCGGCTTGCTATTCAAACGCTTAAATGATGTATTAAAATTTTATTTCATGCTGAAAAGCCCAAGCTGAATGGTTATGAATACTTTCAAAAGCTTCGCATTCAACTTCAAATTCTTTTATCACAGGATGATTTCTTAATCTTACAACAGCATCACGCAACACATCTTCCACAAACTTCGGATTTTCCCACGCCTTCTCTGTAACAAATTTTTCATCTTCTCTTTTTAATAACGGATATACAGGACAAGATGAACAACCTTCTATCAAATCTATTAAATCTTCCAACCAAACCTGTTCACTCTCATCATAAGAAACTCTTACCTTTATAAAAGCTCTTTGATTATGCGCCCCGTTTTCAGAAATCTCTTTTGAACAAGGACAAAGCGTCGTAACAGGAACCACTACACCTAAAATAAATTTATAATTGTCATTTTCTATTCTTCCCTCAAAAGAACAATCATAACTCATAGGAGCAGACATCCCCGTTACCGGAGAAGACTTATCAATAAAATATGTGAAATCAAATTCTAATTCTCCACTTTGGGCATCAAGATTTTTTATAATTTTTTCAAGACATCCTTTTATATCTACCCCAAGAAGATTTTTATTTTTCCATTCAGCAAGAACTTCCACAAATCTTGACATGTGAGTCCCTTTGTAATACTTTGGCAAAGATACATTGACTCTTGCTTTTGCGCAAACAACCTGATTGGAATTATTTTTTCTTTGAATAATCAATGGTAATTCAAGGTTCTTTATCCCAACCTTTTGAATATCAACATTTCTGTTATCTTTTAAATTTTGTACATCTTTCATTTTAATATTTCTTAATATTTAATGCCAAAATAGCAACTTTTTTACACTTCTATACTTTATATAAATATAAAGCTCTCTCTTCTTATTTAAACGGATAGGCCTTGAATATCAAGGTCTTTTTTTTGCCTATTTTTCAGAAGCTTTGTCTAAAAGACCTCTAATTCTTAAGTATCTGTCTAATTCAACTCTGAATTTGCCAAGATCTTGATAAATATTATTTGGCATCAAAACTCTGTTATCATATTTTGGATCCAAAACATAAACTGTTGGAAACCCGCTTATCCCTACATCATTAACTAATTTTTCATTATCTTTATCTTCAACATTTACCATTACAAAATTATATTTATTTTTATATAAAGCACTCAAAATTTTATACTTTGGCATAAATTTCATACAATAGCCGCACCAATCAACATAAAAAAGTGCAAGCATTGGTTTTTCTTGCGCAGCGACTGCCTCTTGATAAGTCATCCCAATATGATAATCTGACGGATGTTTCGGCGCATTTATCATAGAAACAGCAAATGCAACTGCTGATGTTACCAACAATACTAAAACTACACCCAATGTTATAAATATTTTCTTTTTCATAATACCCTCCAATACTTTAATTATAATATAAAAACATATTCCGACAAGTTTAATGTTTTAATAATTCTTAATAAAAGACTTGAAATTTTATATACCATAGTATATACTAAGTATATACTAAGTGAAGTTTATTCTCGTTCACCTTGTGTAAAAATTAGAAGGAGTTTAATGAGGTATGAAAAACAATTTGCCAGTAAAAATGAAACAGACATCTCAACTTTCAAATCCGGCAAAAAATGAAATCTTAGAAGGTGACAGTATCTTA
>CALXXG010000100.1 GCA_944392625.1 uncultured Rickettsiales bacterium | reverse complement strand
ATATTAAAATGGCTATATAAACTAAAGTCAAAAATAATAATATTATGGAATTCAATAGAGATTTCTATTTATACAAAATCAATAAAGACAAAGAAGAATTCTTATATAATAATGGATTTTTCACCTTGGAGTTATGAAAATATAGATTCTTTAATTTCAAACTTTATTGATATCTTAAAAAGAGAGTGCATGTTTGCAACTTGTAACTTATCCAAAACATTAGCTGAATACAAAGATATTATTAAAAATAAATATTTGTCAATTTCTATGTTATTGCAACTTTTAAAAGAACTTGATAGTGATGTTGACAATGATTTAAATACTCTAAAAAATGATATTAATAATACTCTTGTAAAATTAAATTTAAAAATTGTAATTTTTATTGATGATATTGATAGATTAACAAAGAATGAGTTGATTAATATGTGCAAATTACTTAAAAGTATTGCCAACTTTAAAAATACCATTTATGTATTACCTTTTGACAGAGCTAAGGTCTCCGAGGTTTTAAACACAGAATGTGCGGATGGTAGTGATTATCTTGATAAAATAACGAACTTCAATGTTGATTTAAGAAAAGCTGGTACAGAATCGTTAAAAGATTTTTTATTAGATAACCTAGAAAATATTGCAAAAGAAAATAATAGCAAAATTACAGTAAAAAGTGATAAAGAAAATATAGAGTTACAAAATAGATTATTAGATAACTTTAAAATTAATTACTCTCAAAATTATGAAATATTGTTTAGGGGGCTATTTCAAACAAGGAGACAAATTAAGCGTTACCTGAATCATATTAATTTTTTATACGCTCCTGATGAAACTAATATTTACGACTTTTTAAACATAACAGCAATACAATATTTTTACCCAAAGATTTATGATTTAGTATATCAAAATAAAAATTTATTGTGTAAAGAGTATCCTTTATATTATGTGGTCGATAATATAAAAGTAAAAGTTGGAATGTTAATCAATGACATATCCAATTATATTTCCCCATCCAAAAAACAATCTAGTAATATCGTAATAAATCTTTTTGATGATAAGATATCACCAGATGACATTATTTTAAAACTAAAATGTTATTTTGAAACTATACGAATAATATTGCAAGAGCAAGATAGTATATATAGCGAGAAAATTCAATTTGTGAAAGAAAATATAATTAAACATCTTGAATATATTTTGCTATTACTTAAAAACAAAGAAAATGATACTGTAAAAACTGAATTAAGCAAATTAAGAGAACATATAGATAGAGAAACTAGAAACATAAAGGATGTATTTAAAGATTTTTATCAAATTGAAAAAGATAGAACAAGGTTCCTAGAATTTATTGAAGAGTGCCAATTAGGAGAAGATAAGAGAGAAGCTTTTATTCGTTTTATGATTAACCTTTTCCCTAATTTAAACATTTTATTTGATAATAAGTATAAATTATTTAATACTAACTTGTACTTATTTAGATTAAAAGAAGATTCTTTACGAGATAGAAGGATTTGCAATTACAAGATTTTTAATAATTATTTTGAATATAATCAGTATCCAATAACACTGAAAAAAATAAAAAATATCTTTAATATAAGGAAGGATAATTTAGACAAGGAAAGTTATTTATCTGTTTATCAAAAGTTGTTAGATATATACCAAAATAATTATATAGAATTTGTAAATACAATAGAAGATGGTTTGTTGTATGAAACATCTTCTTTTTTTGGGGCAGGATGTAGCGATTTTAAAATACCCTTTAAAGAATATACAAAAGCTTTAATTATGGCTTACAGTTTAAAAGAGCATAGTTATACTGATTATGAAAAAGAATATAAGCCTCATCCTTCTCATAAGAGGATTATTAAGGATGGGATTATAAGAATGATTCAATATCTTAACAAACCAAGTGTAGGAAAACAGATGTTTTTTGAATCTCTAAATGAGCTTAGCTTTAATAATGATACTGTTCAAAATATTAAAGAAATTGACTATTTGTTCTCTTTTCTAAGTGTTGTCCTGTGTTCAGAAACCGAATGTGATAAATACCGAATCTTGTTTGATATTAAAAAAGAGGAATTAGACTCGGTAATAGACAAAGCAATTACTCGTCTAAAAAAAATAATCCCAACAAATGATATTATAGATAAATATAAAGAACTTCCAGATTTCTTATATAGAAATGCTTCTACTTTAAAAGAGGATTTTTTATGGGATGTATTGATTGATATCGGCAAATTAAAGAACTCTAATATGGATTTTATAAAAAGGTATCCTGAAAAGAATTCAGAGATTAAAAACAAATATTTTGTCACCGATGAAAGAGAATATGTTGATGTATATAGATTACTTTATTATTGGAAAAGGCGTAGGAAATAAGTTGTTTTAATAGATTATCTTGTAAAGTGCCTGTTGTTTGCCTTTATTACCAACATACTCTGTTGCTTTCAGTTTGCGTATCATGCCAGTTTTAAGTAGCCGTTTAATATACCAGTACGCTTGTCCTGTCGTCAAACCCATAGTTTTCTCCATGAAATTACGAGAAAATACCTTTTTCTTTCTTAACACAGAAATTACGTCTTCGGAAGACGTACGTCTGACTTTACTTTCAAATTTCCAAACACGTTCAATGTGGACTCCCGCAACCATTTCACTGGAAGTTTCAAACTTAGAAGCTTCCAGTTTTTAGTCCTT
>CALXXG010000099.1 GCA_944392625.1 uncultured Rickettsiales bacterium | reverse complement strand
CAAACAATAGTTATGCTTAATAAAAAAATAGAAATGTATGAACAGTTGTTTCAAGGACAACAACAAATAGAAGCGCCTAAGACTTCTGGAAGAAGAGGGGGTGGGGCAAATGCAACCACAGAATCCTCTAAATAGATTTTTTAATAATGATAACAATGTGCCACAAAATCAAAGGAATCCTATACAAATGGCAAATGATTTTATGCAGTTTGCAAAAGAATTTCAGGGAAATCCTCAGATGGCAGAACAAGAAGTTATGAATTTATTAAGTAATGGACAAATGAGTCAACAACAATTTAATGAAATGGTTAATTTTGCAAAACAAATGCAACCAATGTTGAGCAAATTTGGTATTAAATTATGATTATGAAAATGAAAGGTAGGCAATAGTAATCGACACATCAACAGCGTGTCAGTAGTATAAAATGATAAAATATTATTCAGTAAAATCAACATTACTGCAAAGGGGGTGTGTTGATTATGAATGTTGACCCTTTGATATATAGATTGCATCATAATAATAATGCACACCCTAATAATATTGGATAGATATTTAATATATAGATGGGTGCGCAACTTCTGTATATTTAAATATAAATAAAAATATATTTAAGTAAAGGAGATTTTATTATGATGGAAGGTACAGGATACAGCTTATCAGATATTAAGGCTGTAACAGACAATGACGGATTTGGTAACGGAATGGGAGGATGGTTCTGGATTCTTATTCTATTCCTTTTCAGAGGATGGGGATATGGAAATGGACATGAAAATCCACTAATCTCAGAAGAATTCATTAAGAGAGACATTTTTAATACAAATCAAAATGTTTCTACAACTGCTTGTCAGACACAAAGAGATGTATTAGAAAATAGATATGATAATCAGCTTGGTTTACAACAACTTGGAGCACAAATGGCTGAGTGCTTAAATAAATTCTTTAAAGCCATGAAGAATTTGTTTACAATTAAAGTAAACACAGTAGGCACTTATGCGTAGTAATACGCATTGGCAATCGGGTGAACTGCTGGAAACCCCTTGACAATAATTAATTATTATTTTGGAGTTAAAATTATGAAAAAAATATGTTTAAATTGTAAAAAAGAATATGAAGCAAAAAGTAAAAAATCTAAATATTGTTGTGAAAAATGTAAAAGCGAATATAAATATAATAATATGAAAAATCATAGTTTTATATGCTTAAATTGTAATAAAAAATTTAATTCTTATAGGAAAGATGCGAAATTCTGTTCAAAAGAATGTTCTTCTTTATATTATAAAAATATTAATAGAGAACCAATAAATTTAAATGATATAATAAATTTTGTTAAAAATAATGAGCAAATGACGTTAGAAGAATTAACAAATTTATTAGGAGTTGGAAATAATAGCATTTATAAAAATATTAATAAAATTGGTTTCACATCATATAAAGAATTTGTAAAATATATCAAAGGAGAATATTTAGAAAAGAATAGAAGTGATGTGTCTATTTCTGCACTAAAATGTTTTGATATAGTTTCAAAAATTTTAAATGAAAATTATGAAACAGAAGTTTGTTTTGATGGTCTTATAAATCCAAGAACAAATCATAAATTAAGAATTGATTGTTATTTTAAAAAGTCCAATATTGCAATTGAGTATAATGGAATTCAACATTATAAAAACATACCATTTTTTCATAATGATAAAAATTCTTTAGAATATCAAAAATATAAAGATGAATTAAAAAAAGATTATTGTAAAAACAATAATATAAAATTAATAGTAATATCTTATAAAGATAAATTAACTCCAAAAAATATTAAAAATATTATTGATTCCGAGGTAATCAGCAACCAAGCTAGGAGAATGTCTAAATAAATGTATCCTAGAAGGCTCAACGACTAATAAACGAGGATAGACAACCAATAAGTTTAACAAGAGTGCCCGACTCCTATTAAATTAATAGGATGAAGATATAGTCTAATCTAGCCATGAATTAACATGGTATAATGGAGGAAACTCCTAGAAGTATAGGATAAATAGCTTATACGATAATATAAATGGCTGTACTACACAGAAAGAAATTATTCAAAACAGGTATGATGCGGCTCTTCAAGCACAAGCTATGCAAGCTCAATTAGCAGAATGCTGTTGCTCACTAAAAGAGATTGCACATGCAGAAGGAGAAGCTACAAGAGCTTTAATTCAAGCAAACACAATTCAAGACCTCAGAGACAAAGTTGCAGATAGGGACAGAGATTTAATGACAGCTAATTTCCAAATTAGCCAAGCGGCTCAATCCGCAAATATCATTGATACTGTCAGACCTTTTCCACAACCAGCATATATTACATGTTCTCCATATGTAACTTATGGTTACGGAGCATGTGGCTGTGGCTGTAACTAATTCATAATATAATCTAAACTTATTTTGGGTGCATTAATTTGCACCCAATTTTAAAAGGAAATATATTGTGGAAAATAATAATTTTTGTAATCCTATGGACGCTTTAAATATATTCAGTTCTTATCTTGGTATTTTAAATTATAATATGAATTTACAACAATCTACAAATGACGATATTATAAAAGAACTCAAGATGCAAGATAATACTTATTTGAAACGTGCCGTAGAACAGAATGAATTAATTATTGCTCAAAATGAAGAAATAATTAGACTATTAAAAGATAAATAAGTGGAGGTTTTGGTATGGGAGTTTGTGTAAAAATGATAAATAGTAATGCGGTTGCTAGTCAAACCGTTGCAGTTGGCAGTAATATTTTATTTACGGCAGATAAAATTACTTCTTCAACTATGAACAGTTATGGATGTTGTGTTCCATTTGTTCAACATGATATTGGAAGTGGACTTTTTACAAT
>CALXXG010000098.1 GCA_944392625.1 uncultured Rickettsiales bacterium | reverse complement strand
ACTCGGAAGTAGAATTATGGCTTCATTGCAGCATAATAAACAAAATATAAAAATTGATTTTGTTGGGATTGGTGGCGAAAAAATGGAAAAACAAGGTCTTCATTCAATTTTCCCAATGTCAGATTTGTCCCTTATGGGATTTTTTGAAATTCTTCCAAAAGTATTCCATATTTTAAAAAGAATAAAGCAAACTATTAATGCCATAATAAAAGAAAAACCAGATTTAATACTAACAATAGATTCGCCTGATTTTTCTTTTAAGGTTATGAAGGAATTAAAATCAAAAGATAAAGAGTTATTTAAAAATACAAAAAAAGTTCATTTAATAGCTCCAAGTGTTTGGGCTTATAGAGAAAAAAGAGCAAAAAAGATAGCTAAATTATATAATTTATTGCTTTGTATATTGCCATTTGAGCCGCCTTATTTTGAGAAATATGGTTTAAAAACAGAATTTATTGGACATCCAATATTTGATATTGATAAAAACCTTGAAAAATACACAAGAAGCGAACTACAAAAAAAATATAATGTTGGATATGAAGATATTATTATAATATTAACACCAGGCAGCAGAGAGACTGAAGTTGATAGAATATATCCAATAATGATAAAAACAATCAATATTTTAAAAGACGAATACAGCTATAAAAACTGCTTTATATTTACTTTTGCAAACAATTCAACAAAGTATTTGGTTGATTTTATCAGCCATGACCATAAATTTTATACAAAAGTTATAGCTGATGAAGTTGAAAAACAAAAAATAATGCCATTAGCAAATGTAGTATTAGCAAAATCTGGAACGAATACTTTTGAATTTAACATTGCTGGTGTACCTATGGTTATAACTTATACATTTAATTGGCTAACTAATAAAATAGCAAAAAGATTGGTAAAAATAAAGTATGCAAATTTAGTAAATATTTTGGCCAATGAAGAAATTATACCAGAATATGTCCTTGACAATGCGAATCCATCTTTGATTGCAGAAAGACTAAAACAAATATTGTCTGATAAAAAAATAGCAAAAGATCAAGTTGAAAAATCTAGAGAATTAATAAAAACTTTAGGTTATAATTCACAGACAAAATCATCAGAAATTGGAGCTGAAAAAATATTAAAACTTTTAATATCAGGAGAATAAAATGAAAAAAATAATATATAGCATTTTTATTTTATTTATATTTATTTTAAACTCTAATTTTGCTTATGCTAAAAATAATGAAGATCAAAAATTAAATATACTGTCTGATAAAGTAGAAATTATTAGAAATAAAGGCCAAATAATTTTTACTGGGAAAGTTATTGCAAAAAGAAGTAATTTTACATTGTATACAGATAGAATGGTAGTCAGATACAAAGAATCTAAAAATGAAAAAATTGATATTACTGATATAACTGCCGAAAAAAATGTTAAATTTACAACTAATAAAGTAGTTGCAACTGGCGATGATGGTTTTTATGATATAGCCTCAAATAGAATAATTTTAAAAAACAATGTTAAAGCTACAGAGGATGGAATTACAGTTTTTGCTCGTGAATTTGAATATAATACAGTTACGGGTAAGACAAAAATTATAGGAAATGAAAATCGTAATGAGCGTGTTACAGTAATTCTTGATAATGTTGATAATTTAAATGAGAAATAGTTATTTATTACTTTAAACCCCCTTATATAATAGTAAGGGGGATAATAAATATGTATAAATAAAATATTATTTTTTATATTCTTTTAAATATTAAACAAGCATTTGTACCACCAAAACCAAATGAGTTTGAAAGTACAGCATTAACTTTCTTTTCTTTAGCTTTTAAAGGTACTAAGTCAATTCCAGTACATTCTTCATCTGGATTTTCCAAATTCAAAGTTGGAGGTAGAATGTTATCTTGAATCGTCATTATTGAAAATACAGCTTCAATTGCACCAGCAGCTCCCAAACAGTGTCCTGTTGCGGATTTTGTAGAAGACATTGAAATTGTGTCTAAACAATCGCTGAATAGTTCTTTTATACTCTTAAACTCTATTACGTCACCCATTGGAGTTGAAGTACCGTGAGCATTAATGTAATCTATTTGATTCGGATTAAGACCTGCCTCTCTCAGTGCCATTTTTACTGCTAATTTTTGACCTCTGCCTGTTGGTTCAGGGGCTGTAATATGATATGCATCACCACTACTTCCGAATCCAGATAATTCGGCATAAATTTTTGCACCTCTTTTTTTAGCGTGTTCATATTCTTCAAGAACTAATACTGCAGCACCTTCAGCTATAACAAATCCATCTCTTCCTTTATCCCAAGGTCTTGATGCCTTTTCTGGTGTAGCTGTATAGGATGTTGAAAGTGCATGCATGGCAGAAAAGCCGCCAACTCCTAATTCACATATTGTTGATTCTGCACCGCCAGCTATCATAACATCAGCTTCGCCTCTTTTAATTACTTCAGCACTTTCGCCAATTGCATGGCTTCCTGAAGCGCAGGCTGTAACCAATGATTCATTTGGACCCATAAAACCATATTTCATTGAAATATGACCTGTTGTAAGATTGATTAAACTGCCGGGTACAAAAAACGGGCTAATCTTATTAATACCTCTTGTAAACATTGTATTGGCTGTATTTTGGATATAATCTAAACCACCAATACCAGAACCCATCATAACGCCAGTTCTTATTAGATCTTTTTCATCTGTTGGTTGCCACCCTGAGTCTTTTATGGCTTCTTCAGCAGCTCCCATTGCTAGCCATATAAATTTACCTGTTTTTCTTTGATCTTTTTTTTCTATGAATAAATCAGGATTATAGCCATTTTCTTCATCCGCATTTTTAACTTCACCAGCAACCTTACTAATACTGTCTGGCAATTGAGAAACATCAAAACTTTTTATACCTCTTATACCGCTTTTTGAGTTTTTAATACCTTCCCAACTTGTTTTTACAGTATTTCCAAGTGGTGATACTAAACCAATACCAGTCACTACAACTTTTCTTTTTTCCATAATTTAATTTATCCTATTGTTAATTTAAAAATATAACTATTTAAAATAATATAAACAAAATTTAAATTTTCAAGAAATAAAACCCTCTATTGATATTTTGTTAAAGCAATACATTTTGTATTAAGTTGTCTGTCAATTTCTTCTATTCTTCTTCTATATTTATTTTGTATGTCGCTATTAAGTTGCTTAAATGATGTTTTAACATATTTATTAAACGCGTTTTGCGTAAGTCTATTACGTGAATATTCAAACAGAGCAAAATCTATTACTTCTTCATTCATATTTATCTGGCTAAGGCCATCCATTATAAGTTCTTCATAGCAAAATATATTTATTTGCTTATGTTTTTTTGATATCT
>CALXXG010000097.1 GCA_944392625.1 uncultured Rickettsiales bacterium | reverse complement strand
AAAACAACTGCTTACATAAAAATGGAAGAATTCTATAAAATAGGTGCCGAATATGAGTTTATGGACAGTCTATGCTCAACATTATTTGATGTAAAAGAAAAATACTATAACCTGCTTAGAGCAAAAGCTCTATTTCTTATAGCTCAAAATAATTTAGAAATAAACAAAAATTTTGTCAAACTTGCAAAAAATAAAAATAAAGTAGACTACACTACCGCACAATTAAATCTTAGTGAGGCAGAAGTAAAAT
This sequence comes from uncultured Rickettsiales bacterium, assembly GCA_944392625.1. GTDB lineage: Bacteria > Pseudomonadota > Alphaproteobacteria > Rickettsiales > UBA1997 > CALXSC01. The sequence continues at coordinate 2,665 of CALXXG010000097.1, read as the reverse complement.
ATCTTGAAGCAACAAACAGCTATAATAATGCAAAAATTGATTTAAATAATTCTATGTATCTTGATAACCAACCGAATTATACAATCAAAAATACTCCTACTTTTTCTTACAATAATGAATTATCTTATACATCAAACATACCCAATAATTCTACACCTTTTGAACCCGAAATATTTAACTTTCCACTCGATAAAGCCGTAGAAATTGCATACAATAACAGCCCCGATTTGAGTGTTTTAATTGCAACCAAAAAAGCAATGGAACAATCACTTCTTTATATTAAAAGAACTTACCTCCCAGACCTTAACGCTAATGTTGGCTATGGATTCAACAACAGCACAAATAGTGCTAATAACAGTCTTCAGGTAGGAATAAATTTATCCTCGACAGTTAATCTTATGGAACTAAAACATAGTATCAAAGGTGCAGATGCTCAAGTTAATCTGGCAGATAATGAAATTTTACTTTTTAAAAAAGATTTATACTTTGAGGAAAAAAGAGCTTTCAATAATGTAACCAAAGCCCAAAATCAAATTCCCGCCGCAAAACTTGAAACTCTACAAGCTCTGGAAAATCTAAAACTCGTAGAACAAAAATACATAAAAGATGAGCTAAATTATGTTGCACTACAAAATGCAAGAAAAGAATATATTACAGCAATAGAAGAATACATTAACAGCCTGTATAATTACAATTTGGCACTTATACAAGTTGAAATGGCTATGCATTATCATATTGTTGACATACACCACAAATCAGAACATGCTATGCAATACCATTCAGAAGAACTTATTGAACATCTCAATAAAGTACTAGGATGTGATGAAAAAGATGTTCAAAAAATAAAAAATAAACATAATAAAACACATTTATAATAAAAAAACTGTTAAAATTATAGCCTATCGGGTAATATATCCTAAAAATTCATATACTATTATAAAATTGTTTATTATGACAAACGTGTTTAATATTGCATCATTAATAGTTATCTCCATATTAATAACATACATATTAATATTAAATAGACGTCTAAAAAAATTAAGAATAAAAGAGGTATACTTGGAATACCTTTTAAAATATGTTCCACTCGGAATATATTTTAAAGATTTATCAGGGAAAATAAAATTAGTAAATAATGAATTTTCGAAGATTACAAAAACCTCCAAAAATGAACTTATCAATAAAACAGTCTATGACATTTTCCCGAATATGAAAAATAAAATAGATGAAGATGATTCTCTAATACGTAAAAAAAAGCAACCTGTAAGCTTTGAAACCAACATAACTTTAAATGAGTATGAATCTTTTTTCAGAATTGTGAAATCTCCGGTAATTAATATTGAAGGGAAAGTTATTGGATTCATTGTATTATTTAAAAATATAAATGCAGAAAAAGAAGTTGAAGCTAACAAAGAATCTTTTATTGCAACACTAACACATGATTTAAAAACTCCAACATACGCCCAGCTGAACACTTTAAAAATGTTATTAAATGAAAATTTCGGAACACTTACACCATATCAAAAAGAAATACTTGAACTTTCAAAAGGTTCATGCGTTTATACACTTGATTTAATTTCTACAATTCTTGACACTTACTGTTATGACAACGGCAGGATAAAACTAAATAACACAAAATTCGATATCATCAATTTAATTTATACACTATGCAAAGGACTTGAAGGCTTAACAAAAGAAAAATCTCAAACAATCATCTTTGAACATAAAGATACAGAATGTTTTATTAATGCAGATATGCTACAAATCAAACGAGTAATAGTAAATATGTTATCTAATGCCATAACTTATGGGAATAAGGCTTCTAATATAAAAATAAAACTAAAAAACGATAATAATATATTAAAAATTTCTATAATAAACAAAAGTGAACCAATACCGGAAAAAGATTTATCAACTATGTTTAACAGATTTAAAGAAACAAAATTATCATGTTACAACAAAGCAAGCACAGGTCTCGGATTATACCTGTCAAAACAAATAATCGACATGCATAAAGGAGAAATTTTTGTTAAAAGTTATAAAGATGGAACATGTATTTTTGGTTTCAAATTACCAAAAGACGAAAATAAGAATAATAAAACTGAACAGATGACAAGCAAACAGAATAAAAAACTAATTAGCGGCAAATCAAATTAAATTTACTTTCCAGCACTGGAAAAAGCTTTAAAAGTAGTTACAATTCCAGCCCCAAGCCCCAGAATACTATTCACTGCAATTGAATTTTTTGTAGGCGATTTAAAAAATCTACATTTTCGAGAAATTATATCCAAAATAACTCCAAACCCGAACCAAGCAGCAGCTGTTTTCACACCTTCTTGCAACGGACTATTCTGAACTTCATGTTTTTTATATTTAGTTGCATTATGTGAAACTTTTTTATTTTTATTTGTAAAATAAATATTAGAATTTTGAACGAATTGTGTAGTTTGAATATTCATTATCATTGTACTTAGCGGGTAAATAAAAATTAAAAATATTAACACAATAATTATAGTACAAAAATATTATTTACAATATTACCAAAATAATAAATCTAAATTTATGAATTGACTAAACCAAAAGAATTGATTTAATATTTTTGCCTCTTGCTGATACTTATTTAGCCATTCTGATTATAAGCTAAAACAATAACAACCAGATTATA
>CALXXG010000096.1 GCA_944392625.1 uncultured Rickettsiales bacterium | reverse complement strand
TATTTGTTTCATTTGTATATGAAAAATCAGCCTGAAAATCTCTTAAAAACAATTCTTGATTACGCTTGTCCATTATATTCATAGCAATATCAAATATATTTTTTGCAGATAATGGATTAAATCCTTCAAGCTTAACAACATCACCAAGATTTCTTATATAAGGTGGCAATCCAGATGAAAATAATATATCAGATGTTTTAAACTCCATTGCTTTATTAAGAGCAGTATTTAAGAAATTTTTATCCATATTTATTTTACCTCGTAATATTTTTGTTCATCATTTCTAAAAATATCATCATCATTATTTGAAATAGCTAATCTAGCCTCTTCTGGATCTACAATTTTATTTCTGGTTAATTTTTCAATATAATCTTTCATTGTAATCATTCCATATTTAGAACCAGTTTGTATTATTGAATCTATTTGAAATGTCTTATTTTCTCTAATCATATTTCTAATAGCCCCAGTAGCCACAAGTATTTCATAAGCTGCAACTCTGCCAGTACCATCAATCTTTCTTAATAATGTCTGCAAAATTATAGCTTTAAGAGATGTGGATAACATAGTCCTTACAACATCTTTCTCACCAGCGTCAACAGAATCAATAATTCTATCTATAGTCTTGCTTGCAGACATAGTATGTAATGTTCCAAAAACTAAATGTCCGGTTTCGGCAGCCGTAAGCGCCATTTTTATGGTTTCTTTATCTCTCATTTCACCTATTAAAATAACATCTGGGTCTTCTCTCAAAGCACCCTTAAGACCATCAGCAAAACTTTGCACATCCCTGCCAATTTCTCTTTGATTAATTAATGAATTATTCGTTTTATAAACATACTCAATTGGATCTTCTATTGTAATTATATGTTTTTTTGTATTTCTGTTTATATAGTCTATTATTGCAGCCAAAGTTGTAGATTTTCCACTTCCAGTTGGGCCGCATACAAGAACTAATCCTTTCTCTAAAGAAGCTATTTTTTTAAATATTTCAGGATAATCAGATTCTTCCAAAACAGGTATTTTACTGCTTAATGCTCTAAAAACAACAGCAACGCCGCTGTGATCTCTAAAAGCATTTACCCTATATCTTATATTATTTTCTGCATTAACATATGCAAAATCAGCTTGTCCTTTTTTTATAAAAGAATCTTTAACATTTTTGTCCATTATATCTATCAAAATATCAAGTATGTTTTTTGCTGTCAAAGCTTGTATACCATCTATAGGAACCATATTGCCAATAGACCTAACACGAGGTACTAAATTACTGGATATATGTATATCAGAAGACTTTAATTCTTGAGCCTTGATTAATATTTTATTTAAAAAATTTTTATCCATTTTTTATTTTTTATTATTACCAACATTTTTTAAAGCATTAAGTCTATCTTGTATTTCTTTCAACGGTAGATTATAGGTAGTTTCTGGGTTGGTTGCATAAAATGATAGTAGTTCATTATATAAAAATTTTGCTTGATCGTAGTTGTTGTTTAAATCATATAAAACAGCTAAATTATATTTATATTCTAAATTATTTTGATCTAATTCAATAGCTCTTTTTATATAATCTATAGCTCTTTGATAATTTTTTACTTTTGTATAGGCTATGCTAGCTTGCGCTTGAATCAATGGTGAGTCCATATTTTTATCAGCCATACTGGAAAGCAAATATACAGACTCATATGGTGTTTCATTAATTATAATTGACAATAAATTAACCATAACTTGTTGATCCTGCGGAAAAATTTCAAGAACTTTCATATATAATGGTTTTGCTTGTATATATTGGCCTAAATATTGATAAGCAGTAGCAAGACCCAACATAGCATAGGTATCATTTTCATCTTGTTTTAAAACCTGTTTATACAAATAAACAGCAACTTCATATTGCCCAAGATTCATAGCATTAAAAGCTTTTCTTTTTAAAGCTATTAATCTTTTATCCTCTTTAACTTCTGTAACTTTTATTTTGGTTTTTTTCTTTTTTTGAGCTGTTGCGCTTTCAAGTTCCTGAGTGTCATTTTGGTCCCATCCACCTCTTTGTATTAGTATATTATTAGCATCATCTTCTTTAATAATTTCTTTTGAATATATTAAATTTTTTTCAACCTGTTCAACAACATTTAATGGCGTATTTGCTTCTGTTGAATAAGATGTAAATGGAAAAAATAAAAACGACAATATTAAAAAATAAAAATATTTTTTCACGATTTTTTCAATTAACATTACTTATTATATCTTTTAAGACACTTTTTTTATTTATTCAAGAAAAATTTATATAAAATCATATAAACAAAATAAAAATTATATAAAAAAATTATAATTTAATAAAGAAAACACAGTATTAAATCAATGTTTTAATACTGTGTTTATAAAATTATAATATAACAACTATTTTTTCAAATCTAATTTATCAATAAATTCTTTAACTTCTTCTTCTGAGTCATTAGCTCTGCTGCCTCTAATAGCTAAACCATCAACAACTGTTGATTTAGGTGCGGCTTTCTTCATATCAGATTCGCTTCTGCCCATACCACTGCCACCATGGGTCATAAATGGAACAAGAATTTTACCAGATAAATCATAGTCAGCTAAGAAAGTTGAAACTGCAGGCGCATAGGTACTCCACCAACAAGGTGAACCTATAAATACAACATCATATTGTTCAATATTATCTATTTTATTTTTTAATTCTGGTTTATAGCCAGCTTCAATTTCCTTTTTAGCCTGTTGAGTTTGTGCTCTATATTCACTTGGATATTCCTGCACGGTTTCCAACTCAAAAATATCAGCACCAGTTTGCTTTTGTATCTCTTTAGCAACGGCCTCCGTATTTCCGCTTAACGAATAATAAACAACTAAAATTTTATTATTTTTATCCATTTTTAAATCCCCATTTGTTTTTTGCGTTGCAAATACATTGCCACCTAAAACGACAAATAACGTCAATACAAATACACTAAATAATATTCTTTTCATTATTTCACCTTTCATTATTAATAACATATTTATATACTATATTCAAAATTTTAAAAATGGTACCACGAAAAGTCCAAAATTATTACAAAAAAAGTTCAAAATAAATAATTTTATTTTTTATGTTAAATATAAATTTACATTGTCAATACAAGTGTGTATAATACAAAAAAATAAAAAAAATTAACTAATATGAAAAATAAAAAAATTTATTTTGTAAATACAGAGATTGTCAAAAAAAGATAGCTTTTTAAAAATATTAATATACCATTGAATTGTGTTAACAAT
>CALXXG010000095.1 GCA_944392625.1 uncultured Rickettsiales bacterium | reverse complement strand
ATGGTGTTCATGTTAGAAATTTATATGACATTCAAAATTTTGTGGATGAAGAACGTTATCGTAGATTTAATATAATGATAGATAATCAATTTACTGATGAAAATCTAATAACTCTTTTGGAACTTTTTGAAAATAGAAGTATAAATAATGATTCAATTATTCAAGAAATGGTTACAAACAATGCTGATATTCCAACTATTTTTGAATATATTTTAGCTATAATTTGGTATAAAATTTCAGAAAGGCAAGGACAAGTGTTAGAGTATATGAATCTATCCTTAGATGCTGATTTATTACCTATTACACATGCTGCAGGTGGACATGAAGACATTACATACAAGTATCAACAAACTAACTATTATCCTAAACATACTTTATTAATTGAAGCAACTCTTGCCAGTGGTACGAATCAAAGAAGAATGGAAATGGAGCCGGTCTCAAGACACCTAGGAGAATATATACTTGCTCATCGAGATGAAAATGCATATTGTATATTTGCAACTACTTATCTGCATATAAATGTCGTTTCGGATTTTAGATCAAGAAAATTTATGCCTTATTACTCAACTGATGGAGAAGATGTTGTTAATGGAATGAAAATAATTCCATTGCAAACAACTGAATTGAAAATTTTGCTTGAAAGAAATATAAAATATTCCCAATTATATTCTATAATGGAACAAGCATTTAATTCCAATGCTGCTCCTAACCGCTGGTATCAAGAAGAATTAGTTAGAAAGTTAACTACATAATTATAAGGAGTGGCTTTATGGCAAATGAAAAATTGCAAAATTATGAAATAAATATTTATAGATTAAAAAGTGATATATCATTAGAGGAGTATAGGGAAAAATTTTCTAGTTTAAATAAAAATTTCATACACCAAGGAACTTTCAAACAAAATAATGCTAGTGGATTTTATTTAACATATATAAATATAACAGAAAATAATGAAATTGCATGGTTTAAAAAATGGACGACATTTTTTCCTGAAATAAATTCTGCATTAAGGAAAGACAGTCAAACAGGTCATGGCTTAATTATCATAAAAATTGATGATGATAATGTATATGGAATTATTTTCGGTAGAGCTTTTATTTTAATAAAAGATTTTATAGTTCATCAATTTGGTATGGATATGGCAGCAATACTATTTGATGGAAAATCTATTGATAGTGTCTCTTCTAAGTTTTTTTCTCTTAATAAAAACAAATCTATAACATCTTATTATGGCGATAGCACATTTGATTTTTCTGAAAATGAAGCGGTTGACTTGTTAAAAGCAGACATTGTAAATCCTGATGGTTCAAATGAAGAAATAAAAGATTTGTTAAATTTATGTCAATCAAAAGCTACTATAGGCATGGATAATTTAAAACTAACAATACACAAAAAAACAATTGAATTAACGGATATAATTAAATGTTGCTCTTTAATTAGCAAAATAAGATTGCAGCCAGAAAATTTTCCTTTCCCTAGAATGACTTTAGTCAAAGGAGATTTGAGAGATAAATTAGATTCAGAATTGTTAACTTACATTCTTGCTGAAAATAATAGGATAAATTTTTCTGTTCCTTTTTTCTCTAAGGATATCAGTGATGAATATGTATTTTTAAATAATATAAATGACATTCAGATAAAGGTGTCAAATATAAAAAGTGAAACTTATTCTAATATTGATTATTATTTGGTTAAACAATTTTTAATAAAAAATAAAGATAAGATTAAGTCCATACGTGAAATCAAAATTATTGTAGATGGTGAAGTTTATGACTTTGTAAAGTGGATTGATGAACAAATTGAAACCAACGGTATATCATATGCTATTGTAAATGGTAAGTGGTATCAATTTAATGAAGCTTATGTTTCTAATATAAACAAACGAGTTGAGTTAATTGAGAAAGAAGGTATAATAGAAATAGATAATGGTAAATTTGCTTCCAGTAAAAAAGAAATGGATGAATTTTACAAAAATAATCAAGTCGAAATCCAAACTGCGTATGGTAGTGATAAACCTGCTTATAAAGAATATGTTTATAACTATAAGCTAAAGAAAAAATATAATTATGCACTATTTGATAGAATAATATATACTGGAAACATAGAAGTATGTGATTTATATGCAAATGAGTGCTTGATCCATTGTAAAATTGGAGATTCTTCTAAATTAGAAGAATGTATTAGACAATCAATTTATGGAACAAGATATTATTATCAAAACATTTTTGAAGTAAAATTAAAAGAAAATGCTGATGGCGTTAAAATTAATAATGTCAATACTGCCGAAGTTATTTATTTAAGAGAAAATGGAGAAATAGAAAATTTTTTGATTAGTAGAAGTAAATCATTAAGATTGAAACAAACTTTTATTGATTGGGTTAGTATGTGTCATCAAATCAAGATCAAGCCCAAATTAATCATTTCAAAGTACTCTTCTTAAAATTTTTTTTGGAAACATTAACTGCAAGTTTGAAACAATTCGATTTACATCTCTGTTGCTCCGCCAAGAAAATGCCCGTGTTATGCGGGGAAAGTCGGGTTTTTGTCATATTTTATGGCAAGCCCGATTTTTTTCATTTTTACACCTTTTTGGACAAAAAGTGTAGTCAAAAGTGTTGTCAAAAATATGAACAAAATTTTGTCAAAAGTGCGAACAAAATATGGTTAAATGTGTTATCAAAAAAGTGAAAAAATTTGGTCAAAAGTGTGGTTAAAAAAGAGAACAAAAGGTG
>CALXXG010000094.1 GCA_944392625.1 uncultured Rickettsiales bacterium | reverse complement strand
CAGATAGTGCAATTAAAATTATTTCAATTTTAATTCAAGGTATGTTACAAATGCTTCCACAAATTTTGCAAATGGGGATAGACATTATTGTTCAATTAGTTCAAGGTATTGCACAACAAGCTCCTGTCTTAATACCACAAATTGTTGAAACTTTGCTTGATTTATTTATGACTTTGACTGATCCTGAAAACTTAGAAAAATTAGCTGATGCTGGTGTTCAATTAGTTTTAGGATTAATAAAAGGAATAATTAACAGCATACCTGTATTACTAAGTGATACTGATAGACTTTTACAAGTAATGATCAATGTTCTTTCTGGAGGGCAAGCTCTTATGACAAAAGTTGGTTGGGCTTTAATTAAAGCTCTAATAAGTGCATTAGGAGATATGCTAGGTTCATTGGGACAAAAAGCAAGTGAATTATTAGATAAAATAATAAGTACTTTTAAAAAGGGAATATCTAAAATTAAAGACGTTGGTAAAAATCTTGTTCAAGGCTTATGGAATGGTATAAATGACGCAAAAGATTGGGTTTTAGATAAAATAAAAGGTTTTGGTAAATCAATTTTAAATGGATTAAAAGACTTTTTTGGCATTAAAAGCCCTAGTAGACTTATGAGGGATGAGGTAGGTAAATATGTTGCCGAAGGTATTGGAGTTGGATTTGAAAAAGAATTGTCAAATGTTTATGATGATATGCAAAAAGCAGTTGATTTAGAAACTGAAAAAATGAGTGCAAATGTTCAAACAGGAAGTGTTTATAATAAAGTAATGAATACTACACCAGTTCAAGTAAATGGAACTTATACATCAACATTAGAAGTAAACGGAGAAGTATTGGCAACAGTAGTTAATGATGTCAACGATAAAAAAGACTTACAATATATGTTTTAGGAGGAATTTATGCAAGATTATTTAATAAAAAAAGATACATTTAAATTTAGTCAAATACTTGAAAAAGGTTATGTTTATGAAAATAACCCAGTGCAACTAAATAAAAGTCAAAAAGCAGATGGTTCAATAAAGATTGTTTATGCTCAATATAATGAATTAGAAATTGGTATAACTTTTGGTAATTTAGATGGAAACACAATTAAAACTTATAACGAAAAATTTACTGATGGATTATACGAATATTGGGATGTTGACACTAAAACATATAAACAAGCCAATTTTATAGTAGAAAAAGGGAAAAAGACAATGCTATCTTCTAAAAATGGCGAACGTTATGACGATTTTGATGTAGTTTTAACAAAAAGTAGTGAGGTGGCTTAAATGAAGCAAATAAGCACCTCTCTAACTTCTAAATTAAGATCTGATAGTATTATTGAACGTGATTATATAATCTTTAGTGGAGAAGAAGAAAAACATTACATTTGGTTTTATATGTATGATGATTGCTATAATAATGGAAATTTTATAGGTACTTTTGTTATGAAACGAATTGAATTTACTTATAAAGATAATGATTTAGAATTTAAACAAAAAGAATTTAATGCTTATAAAGAATATAAACTTGATAATGGAACATGGGAATCGATTAATTATGGTACTTTTATAGTTCAAGCAGTAGAAGAAAGTAATACAAAAGAAGAAATAAAAGTCACTGCATACGATTATACTTTAAAATTTGCCAATACTTATGTTAGTAATTTAGATTATGCAAGTGGAACAATTACTTTACTTCAAGTGTTGCAAGAATGTTGTAATAAATGTGGTGTTGAATTAGCAACAACTGAATTTGCTAATAGTGATTTTTTAGTCGATTCTAACCAATTTGACGGACTTTCCATGTTTGGTAATGTAGTTAGTGCGGTGGCTGGTATTTCGTGTAATTTTGCCAAAATAAAGGCTGATAATAAACTATATTTAGAATTTAAAAATGAAACTGATATAATAATAGATGTTAGTGATTATGAAGAATTTGATGATAAACGAGATACACATCCATATAATGCAGTTAGTTTAGGAATGAGTGCGGTTGAAGGAGAAAATGTTACTTTGATAGCAGAGGGAGTTGAACCTGAAAAAGCAAATTTTTTAATTATAAACGATAATCCATTTGCTTACACACAAGAAAAAAGAATTGAACTTATACAAGCAATATTTGATAAAGTTAATGGTTTTGGTTATTCAAGTTTTGAACTCAATAGTTGTATGTATCCACAACTTGAATGTGGTGATTTAATACAAGTAAGAAATAAAGAAGGTCAATTAGTTGATACAATAGTATTAAGATTATCTTATAAAGAAACTGAAATCAAATTAGAAGCACCATCGACTATTAATGCTACAGTAAAATATGAAAATCCTCCTAGTGCTTATGATATTGCTAAATTAACACAAATTATTGTTGATAAAGAATTAGGATTAATTAAACAAGAAGTTATAAAAATAAACACTTCAATTGAAGAAATTGAAAAATCTGTTGAAATATTTGTTCCAACAATAGAGCCTGATTTAGTATTAGTGCCAACTTTTGATAACGGATTACCTAAAGTTTCAACTGAATATTTTGTTGAATACAGTGCAAAACTAGAAGGCAGTGATGTTACCCCTACTGTAACTACAACAAGCGAAAATGAGGGTATTACGCTTGCTATAACGGATAAATTAACGTTTGCAGTGAATAGTAGTGTACCAATTCCTAATAAAGATAATAAATATGAATTGTTGTTTACTTATACCAAAGATGAAGTTGCTTATACAAAAACTATGATTCTTTATCTTATGAGGGTAAATGAAAATGAAGATTTATCTGAAAGACTAGAACAAGTAGAAAAAGACTTAAATAACAATTATCCTAATAACGAAGAATTAGAAGAAAAACTAGAAGGACAAAAAGCAACTATTATTGAAGAAACTTCTACAATGATACAACAAAGTGCTAGTGAAGTTACAACAAGTATCATAAATAAAGTCAACACTGATGGCGTAACAACACTAAAAAATACTTTGGTTACTATTGATATTAATGGTATAAATGTTGCTAAAAACGATGAAGATGTAGTTTCTTTATTAGATAATAAAGGATTATATGTTAGTGATGGTAAATTAAAAGAAGATGAAAGTAATTTGCTTATGAAAACTGATAGAAATGGTGCTTACTTTAAAAGTGCTATTATTGATGGTGTTATAAAAGAACAAGGACTATTTCAAAAAGAAATAATAGAAGATGATGACTTTGGAAAAGGTCAAGCAGGATTTTGGATTGGAGGTTAAATGATGGCTATTCAAACTAAAACAATATATGGAAGTACATCAACATCTGGTTGGACTTGGAAAATGGAAGTAATAGAAAATAGTTACAGTATAGAAAATAATACTTCTAGTGTTACTGTTAAATCTTATTTAGGTAGAGAAAGTTCACAAAGTTATTTTGGTGGTACTGCTAGTTTAAATATAACTTGTAATGGAGAATCAAGAAATACAAGTGAACCTTTTGATTTTCCTACATATATTAATGGTGGAGCTTGGGAATTAATTCAATCAGAAACATTTACTATATCACATAATGATGATGGAAAGAAAACAATTACTGTAAGTTCAAGTTTATCAACAAGTGATTTTGTTCCTAATAGTGCTAGTGCTAGTGGAAGTATGACATTAACTACAATTCCAAGAGCAAGTAGTGTATCAGTATCTAATTATGATTTAGGACAAAATATTAACATAGTAATAGGAAAAAAAGTAAGCTCTTTTTATACAACGTTAAAATATGAAATAGGAGAATTGACAGGAACAATTGCAAAACATACACCACAAAGTAATTATTTATGGGTAATGAGCAATGATCTAAAAAATCAAATTAAAACTAACTATCCTAACACAAGTAAAATTTTAGTAAAAATATATTGTGAAACTTATCAAAAAAACTTTCTTACGTATACACAAATAGGAGAAACACAAAGCACAACGTTTACTTTAACTATAATTGATAAACCAACAATAGAAAATATTGCTATAGAAGAACAAAATACTATAGTTAGTGGTCTTACTACCGACATAGTAAAATATGTCTCTAAACCAAAAATAACGGTTAATGCTACTGCTCCATTTGGAACAACAATAAAAAAATATTATTTTTTAAAAGGTGGAAATACCTACAACTCTGACACAAACGAATACATACTAGAAAATATACAAGATTCATTTATGGATGAAGATATACTTAAAACAAGATTTACTGTTTATGTAGAAGATAATCGTGGTAATGTTTCATTGGAAACTATTGAAGATAGAAAATTTATTGACTATGTAAATTTAGCAATAAATACTACTGATATTAAATTAGCAAGATTAACTAACGTTA
>CALXXG010000093.1 GCA_944392625.1 uncultured Rickettsiales bacterium | reverse complement strand
GATAGAAACGTAAAATTTGCTGAAATAGTGATTTCACGGGATTATTTTGAGCTTTTATATTATCTGTTGCAAAAGAATATTGGGTAAAAGATAAAGTTATTATTAAAAATATAAAAAGTTTTTTTATAAACAAATTTCTAAACCTTCTTTTGAAAGAAAATAATCTTTATTTTTACTTTTAAACATTTTTTCAATATTTGTCAATTTTTCATCATCATAAGAAGGATCAAAATGAAAGAATGCTAATTTTTTAACATTAGCAGCTACTGCAATATCATAGGCCATATCAAAAGTAGAATGACCAAAACCTTGTTTTGGGAAGACAAGTGATAAATAATCTTCTGTTGTATATTGACTGTCGTGAATTAATAAATTTGCATCTTTTGCAAACATTTCAAGTCTTTTTGAACCACCAAAATAACATTCTGTGTCTGTTGCATAAACGAGAGTTTTATTTTTATAGGCTATTTTAAAACACATTACACCAAAATTTGGATGAGAATTTGATTTCATAAAAGAGATAACAACATCATTACCTTCAGGTTTTATGTCTTGTGTATTTGAAATTCTTTTTATTAAAGGAGTTTCTTTTTTTTCACTAAGTATAATTATTTCTGATTCTGTTATATCTTTTATTGTACAATCTGCTGTAGCATCATATAAATTTACAGGAAAAGATTTTCCAAATATGAGTTCAGATAAAGTAGAGTCAAGATTAGAATCAAAACCACTGTATCCAAATAAAGAAAATTTTGTTGTAAGCACATTCATTGGTTTAAAGAAGTTTAAGCCTTGAATATGATCTTGATGAACATGACTTAATAAAACAATAATATTCATCGGGGTTCGGTTAAAAACACTTTGAGCAGATGAAATGTGTTCTTGAAAAATTTTATCACCCAAAGGAATAATACCGGTACCACCATCTAAAATAATTCTGTGTTGACCGGCTGTTACTTCAATACAAGAAGTATTTCCTCCATACTTCAGAAAATTCTTATTGACAACAGGATAAGAACCTCTTACTCCCCAAAACTTAACTTTAAAATCATTTTTTGTCATAAAAATTTCTCTTATAAATAAAATATAATATTTACTTTTCTTGCAAACTATAATACTTTATTTATTATTTTTTGTCTATAACAATAGATGTATTTCTGTCGTCGGGTTTACCATAATATCTGTTTCCGCCAAGAGCTAAAATTTTCATTTTTGTTTGAAAGTCTTTAAGATTGGTTTCTTTAAAAGCAAAATTAAAAATTACTTGTTTCCTTTTATTGTTAATGTCAATTACTCTGAATGCATTAGGGTAGCCTATTAAAGCAGGACTCGAAACATGCAATATATTGCCTCTTTTAGTTATCTTTGTCATATGATAATGGCCTGAAAATATTGCTATAGGCATTTTGTATTTTTTTAGAATATCTTTAAATTCCGTATCATTTAATATTTTATGATGAGGTGAATTATAAGGTTCTAATAATGGAAAATGTATGAAAATGAGAACAACATCATTCTTAGATTTGTCAAGAATATCATCGAGCCAATTTAGTTCTTCTTGAGGAATAATTCCATTAGATGAAATTCCTTTATTTTTTGCTCCATCCATAACGATAACTCTAAATCCCTTTTTTGGTTTAAAAGTATAATAAGTTGAATCAAAAATAAAATTAGGATTTTGTTCTTTTAATATACTTACAATTCTAGTTTTTGTGAGATAACCGTCAGTTGTAGTATCGTGGTTGCCTATTGTATAATACCAAGGGTAATGAAGAGTATTTAATATATCGGTTAGTTCATATATAGATTGTTTGGTTGGTTTATCTATACCGTCTCCGGTAATCATTACAAAATCAATTCCATGAATATCATTTATTTGATTAATTGCATCTTCAAGTAACGGTTTAGATTTTGATAGTAATTTATATACGGTATCTTCTTGAGCTATTGAATAATGTATATCTGATAACTGTACAAATTTTAGATTTTTTGAAAAAGAGGGTTGATCTGTTAAGAAAAATAATACAGTCACCACAAATAATATAAAAAAGCAATCTTTAATTAATTTTTTCATAATTCTTATTATAGCAAGAAAAATTATAATTATGTACAAAAAAAATAAAGAGGTATAAACTGTTATATTATGGAAAAACAAATAAGATTAAAAGCAGTAATATTTTATTCAGTTGTTTTATTATTTACAATAATAATAGTAAATTTTTATATTGATTTTGCTAAATTATTAAATTTTGATTTTCTATATAATAAGTTAGATAGAATAACAGCAAGCCAAAAAATAGCACCTCAACGTTTATTTGTAAATGTCTGGCGAATAGCCAGAAATGAATATGTAGATAGTTCAATGAATCATCAAAATTGGATGAGGTGGCGAAATAGATATTTAAAAAATATAAAAACTATGGAAGATGCAAATGTTGCAATAAATACAATGCTTACTAGTTTAAATGATCCGTACACAAAGTTTTTGATGACAGAATTGTATACAAAACAAAAACAAATTATTGATTCTAAAGTTTATGGGGTAGGAATAATATTTAATAAAAGCGGAGATAATATTATTGTAAATAATGTACTTGAGAATTCTCCTGCTCAAAAAGGCCAAATTTTACCTGGTGATACAGTTATAAGTATTAATGGTAAAGCTGTTTCTAAGTTTAAAGATAGTTCTACTTTATTATTTGATAGTCTTTCAGAAAATAATAATGTAAGTATAAAATTGAAGAGAAATAATAAAATAATAGAAAAAA
>CALXXG010000092.1 GCA_944392625.1 uncultured Rickettsiales bacterium | reverse complement strand
AAATGGTTACAAATTTAATAAAAATGTTTTATACATGAAACCATTAGGATTTAACGATTATAATAAGTTACAAATGAATGCGTTTTGTGTTATTTCTGATAGTGGAACAATAACTGAAGAATCATCTCTGTTAGAATTCCCTGCAATAACAATAAGACAAGCTCACGAAAGACCAGAAGGTATGGATGAGGGAACACTTATAATGAGTGGAGTCGATTCAAAAGACATATTAAAATCAATAGAAATAGTTACAAGTGAAAAAATTAAGCCAAAAGTTGTTAGTGATTATGATACAGATTCAGTTTCAATAAAAGTAGTAAGAATAATAATGAGTTATGTAGGATACGTTAACAGAACAGTTTGGAGAAAGTATTAGAGGAAAATGGTAATATGATATATTTAAATTGTGAAGTTAAAAGTGGTTTAGGTGAAGATACTTTTTGGACGTGGTTTGAACGTGAATTTCCTAATTGTAGTTTTGAAATTCCAACTAAATTAGAAAAAGATGATATTCTTTTAAGATATTCAACGCTGGGATTTTTAAACATAGAAGGAAAACAAATGGCTTTATGTTGGGAATTATATCCTGATATGAAAAAAGAATTTAGCACAGAAATGTTTAACAACCGACTTGAAAAAGTTATGAATACAGCACGATACTCTACTTATAGAAGCGTTGCAACAGAAGAATCAGTGAAAAATTATATACAATTTGGAAATGTTCAGGTTATCCCAATTGGAGTAGACACTGATTTATATAAACCTATGAAAAACAAAGAAAAATTAAGAAAAAAATATAAAATACCTCTGGATAAAAAAGTTGGAATTTGGATTGGTACTACTCATCCAATGAAAGGATTTTCTAACGTTATAAAATATGCTAGTTTAAATCCTGATATACATTGGATATTAATTTGGAAATGGGAAATGGAAGCACTTAAAGTAAAAAATGCAACTAATTTTATACAAATCCCGCAAAAGCAAATATGTGAATTACTAAATTGTGCAGATTTTTTTCTTTCAACAAGTCAACTAAAACCTTATTACATGGCTGAGTGGGAAGCAATGGCAACAGATATTCCATTTGTATTTTATGGCAACAGTGAAAGAGAATTTATTCCTTCAAATCACCCTAGAGAAGATGTTTTTAAAATGGGATGGGATAGAAAGAGTGTAAAAAAAATGTGGATAAATTTTTTTGAGGAGAATGGCATAAAATGGTAGAAATTTCGATTATTTGTTTAATATATAAATCTTGTAAAATGGCAGATAAAGTATATGAGTCAGTTATAAAACACACGCCATTATTAAAAAATAATAAAGCCGAATTCTTTTTTGTAGCCAATAATCCAACTGAAGAAGTTTTAAAATACTTAAGTCAAAAAAAATATCCATTTATTGAATGTTGGACTGAAGTGTTAACAGATAATCAAATGGACAAAATGGGTTATGCTAAGCCAAATTATATGAGAAATGTTTATCAAGGATATAATTACGGTATATTAAATGCCAAAGGTAAGATCGTTGTTTTAATAAACAGTGATAATTTATTTTCAGATGACTGGTTAGAAAATTTGTTAAAATATTCAGATTATAAAAACATTGTTTGCTCTACTTTAATAGAACCAGGAAAAAAAGAATTTTCAGTTTTTCCCGGTGCTATTGAAAAAGATTTTGGTAAAACAATTGATTCATTTAAAGAAAATGAATTCTTAAAGTTTGCAAAAAGCATAAAAAGAACTGGGTTAAAATTGGGTGGCGCGTATATGCCTTGTTTATTTTACAAGGAAATAGGTATTTTAGCGGGACTTTATCCAGAAGGAAATATCAAAAGCGATAATATAATATTTGGTGATGAGTACTTTTTCAAAAAGTTAAATGACCTAGGGGTTTTACACATAACAGCAAAAGATAGTATTGTATATCATTTAAAAGAAGGAGAAAAGTCTGAAAATGGCGAATCAATAGTAAAATATAAACCTAGTAATTATAAGTTTGATAAAAAATTATTATATAAGCCTAAAAATATTATAGTAAATTTAAGCCCAACTATTGAACATAGAGAAGTATTATCAAATTTAATTTTTTATGTATGTGTATTTATTTATAGATATAAAAATAAACAAGAATTAGAAAAACAATTAAATGAATTTGTAAATCAGACTTATAATAAATTAGAGATTATAGTATGTTTAAATAATAATATAAAATACATTGATGACATAAAAGAAAAGTATCCTACAGTTAAATTTGTTAAAAGTAAGTATGAAGATTTAGGAACACAACTATACCATGAAATATACAATATGAATTCTTCATTTATGCTATTTTCTGATCCGATTTTAAACTATGATAATAATTTTGTTGAAAATTTAATTAACATCATAAAATTAGAAAATACTTTTTTAAAAAATATTGCTTTAATACATGAACAAAATTGTATAAATGTAGGATATATAATATTTCAAAAAAATAATTTTACCAGAAAAATGCTTTATTGGTTAAATATTGTTATAGATAATGAAAAAATAAAAAGAGACGAAAAAAATTTTGTTTTTTATGAACAAGAGAAAAAGACACTTATAAAGAATAAAAAAATAACAATTAGAAAAATATTGAGATTTATAAAAAGAAAAATAATTTTAGTATTAAGGAAGTGAAAATAGTGGCAAAAAATAAAAATCCAAAAGTTTCAATTATTATTCCAGTTTATAATGGTGAAGATTATCTAGAAGAAGCAATAAAAAGTGCATTAAATCAAACATATAAAAATATAGAAATTATAGTCGTTGATGATGGTTCAAAAGATAAAACAGGTAAAATTTGTGAGAAATACACAGATAAAATAAAATATTTAAAAAAAGAAAACGGTGGTGTTGCGACAGCTTTAAATTTAGCAATAGAAAATATGGAAGGTGAGTATTTTTCTTGGCTAAGCCATGATGACCTATATTATAAAAATAAGATAGAAGAACAGATTAGTGCTTTAAAAGAATGTGATGACAAGACTATACTATATACAGAGTATGATTTGATTGATAAAAAAGGTAAGGTTTATGCTAAAGTAACATTTCCAGAAAGTGAATTAAAGAAAAAACAATCATTGTCATTAATGAATGGATACATTAATGGAATAACTCTTTTAATTCCAAAAAAAGCCTTTGAAGAATGTGGAAACTTTAATACTAATTTATGGTGCACACAAGATTATGATTTATGGTTTAGATTTATGTCAAAAGGTTATAAATTTAAATTAGTTAATAAAACATTAGCAAGCTCACGACAACATCCAAATCAGACAACGTATAAAAGTTCTAAAACATTAACTGAAGGAAATGAATTGTGGATCAATATGATAAATAACATGCCAAAAAAAATAGTAAATTCAGAGTATGGAAATTTATATATTTTTTACAATACAATGACGAATTTTTTAGTGAAAACAGATTATAAAGATGCTTATAATTTTGCTAAAAAAGAAAAAGAAAAAATTTATAATGGTTTTGAGGTTAATTATAACGATTACAAAGTCTCAGTTATAATACCTTTTTATAATAATACTGAAAACGAATTAGAAAGGTCAATTAAATCAGTTAATAAACAAAAATATGAAAGTGTTGAAATTATACTAGTTGATGATGCCTCTACAAGAAAATATAAAAATTTAAATGAAATAATTAAAAAATATAATATTAAATATATAAAACTAGAAAAAAATTCTGGACCAGCTAAAGCTAGGAATATCGGAATACAAAATGCAACTGGAAAATATGTGGCATTTTTAGATGCAGATGACGAGTTTTGTAAAAATAAACTTCATATTCAAATTAAAGAAATGTTGATTAATAAAGTAAATATTTCTCATACATCATATTTTGCTGTTGATACAAATAGAGATAAAAAATATATTAATAGCGCTAATATACAAGTTTTAAATTTAAAAGATGCATTAAAATCATGTAGAATAGCAACTCCTACTGTAATAATTGATAGAGAATTTTTAATTAAAAATAATTTAAAATATAATGTAAATATGAAAATTGGAGAAGATACCTGCTTTTGGTTATCAATATTAAAATTAACGAATATATTAGGAATTGATAATGGATTAACTAATGTATATATTGATGATAATAGTGCTGCTTATAATTATGAAAAGCAAGTAGAAGGTTTAAAAAATATTTTAAAATTTATTTTAAATGATGAAAAAATGTCAGAGTTTGAATCAGAAACTGCACATATAGCTAATGCTTACGTAAACGCAGTTGCTCTAAAACATGAAAATAATAAATTAGAAAATGTTAACTATTATAAATATTTATACGATGAAATGCTTAATAGTAAATCATGGAAAATAACAGCACCTTTGAGATTAATGAGTAAAAGTATAAAAACAATTAAAGAAAGCGGATTTAAATCATTTATTGTTAAAGTAAAAAGATACATGAAAGAAAAAGGCAAAAAAT
>CALXXG010000091.1 GCA_944392625.1 uncultured Rickettsiales bacterium | reverse complement strand
ATAGCAGTGATGGAAGAATAACACTTGAAGTTCAAGATAAAGTTAAGGGATCGCCGGAGGCAATTAAGATAAGATATAATGATTAATCAATGGTAATGATATGGAAGAAGTGAAAAATAAAGAAATAATTGATAAATTAACTAATTTCTATTATAATGCGATTTCTTATAAGGGTAATGCAATATATGCTGTTCCCGAATATTTAAAAAAAAATAATTTATATTGCTGTGCTGTAGTTAAAAATTCACCGCCAAGATTTTCTTATACAGATTTATTAACAATTTTTAAAATGAACAATATTAATTCGTTCTATTATATAACAATAGAAAAAGTAATAAGAAATTCAAATACAAATATTTGTAAAACCATAGAAAGAGAAAAACCATTTATTGGATATGTTAAAAATTTTAATGAGGATATTTTGGTTAAAATAATGAATGAAGTAATGAACTATATTATATTACCATCATTAGAGCTTAATTCATATTTTATATTTAATTATTTTGATTATGATTTAGTTTGTGGAACTAAAGAGTTTGTTGAAAGTATAACAAGAGTTTCAATAGATACATCAATAGAAATGTCAAAATATATAGATGAAGAGACTGAAGATCCGGATATTAAATTGTATGATATTTATAAAGATTTTAAAATAAATAAAATAACGAACAACTATGAAAATTTTGTATGCAAAAAAATAGAAAATAAAGATTTAATAAAAAAGCTAACAAAAGTATATAATAGTATAATAAATAATACATTGGAAAGAGAAAATAATTTTATAAAAATTGAACTTTACAATTATATAAATTTAGAACTTGATATTCAAGAATATTTTATGCATACTTCAAAAGTATTGAACTTGAAAGATTTATATTTGATAGACTTTACAAATGAAAAAGAATTAAATTTTTTTTATTCTGATACTATAAATAATGGATTATTTAATTATATAAATAAAAATTTTGATAAACACGACTTTTTAATTTATTTTCCTAAATTTAATTATTATATGATATTTAATACAGAAAAAAAGAGAATAACCAATAAAGTGCAA
Organism: uncultured Rickettsiales bacterium; assembly: GCA_944392625.1. Lineage (GTDB taxonomy): Bacteria > Pseudomonadota > Alphaproteobacteria > Rickettsiales > UBA1997 > CALXSC01. Next base: position 1,903 of record CALXXG010000091.1, on the reverse strand, counting down.
AAAGATGTAATATATGGCAGTGAAAAATTTATAAGAAATATGCTAAATATTCCCAATGAATTAAAAATAAAAGATTATAAAAGATATGTATGGTAAAGGATTATCGTTTTTATTTTAAGACAAGATAGCAGTGATGAAAGAATAACACTCGAAGTTCAAGAAATTAAAGGAGAGGAAAGAATTAAAATAAGATATAATGATTAATAATAAATGGTGATATTATGGAAGAAATAAAAAATGACGGAGCAATTCAAAGTATAAATAAAGTATATTATGATTTAATCAGAAATAAAGACAAGTATATAATTGAAGGCAACTTTGATTATCTTAAAAAGAATAATCTTTTGTGTATGCCAATATTTAGAGGTGATGATTATGTTGCTAATTTGCCAAAGAATTTATCTGAGTTTGTAAAAAAAAGAAACGAAGAAAAATGTTTTATAATAGATAAATTTTGGAATCAAGAAAAAAATAAACAAGATACAAAATTATTTGAAAGTAAGGATTTATCAGAATTGTTCTTTTTGAATACAATAGATGAACTTAATTTTACAATTTTTGGATTTTTCTTTTTTAAATCAAATTTATTTGTTGTATTTAATGATTTTGATTATTATTTAATCATAGCCACAAAAGAAGATATAGAAGAACTAACAGGCTTAACAATACCAGAACTTTTAGAATATACAAAAGAAATAGATTGGTATTCTGACTATAATCCAGAGATGTATGATACTTATAAGAAATTTCTTGAAGATGTTGGGGCGATAAGATAATAATTGAATAAATTGTTATTATAATAACATTTATTAATAAATTAAAATAGTGTATATGTTTAAAAATAATAAAAAATTGTTGAAATTTTTAAATATAATGAGATGTTTTGGACCGATATTAATTGTTTTTATTATTTCGTATTTCTTTTTTATATTTGCAGATAGAAAGTATGATATTTTTATTTATGTTATATTGCTTATAATATTAATATTTTTGTCTAAGATATTTTCTATAAGTAAGACGGAAATATATTTTAATAAAGGTGTAAAGGCGTTAGGAAAATTAAATATAATAACTGGACAATGTGGTAATATCAAATATGCTAAACTTAAAAAAGCTATGAAATACTTTAAGAAATCCATTGAAGCATGTAATAAAAATATTTATGCTTATATAAATCTGTCTTTTTGTTATATAAGGTTTCAAAAATATAGAGAAGCAAAAGAATTATTAGAAAAAGCAAAAAATATATCACCAAAATCTATACAGATTTTTGATAATTTAGCTTATTGTGAAGACCAACTTTTAAATCATAGTAAAGCTATTGAATATTATAAAATAGCAAAAAAATATAAAAATACAAATATACTTTTAATATTGTATTTTTCTTTATGTTTTATTGTTGCATTTATTAGCCATAATCAAAATAGGTTTATTTTTTTCTTTTTTGGTTTTTTTATATTTTTTTTACTATATAGTTTAATATTTTCTTCTTTATCAAGAAATTCCTTTGTTGATAAATCAAGAAAATATTTTAGCAAAGGACTAAAAACATTAGGAATAAAGAATTTACTTGATGAAAAATACGATAATATAAGTATTAAATCATATAAAAAAGCCATAAAATATTTTGAAAAATCCATTCAGTTTGATAATAAAGAACCGTATAGTTATGCAATTTTATCTTTTTGCTATATAAAATTAAATGAATATAAAAAAGCATATAGCGTATTAAGAGATGGAATAAAGATAATACCTAACAATCTTTTAATCTTAAAATATTTGGCTCAATGTAAAGAAAATATATTGAGTCAAATTATATTAAAAAATTATATAGACGTTGAATTAATAAATATAGGTGAGACTGATAATAAACTGTGTAAAAAGGTAGTTTTAATATGAAAAT
>CALXXG010000090.1 GCA_944392625.1 uncultured Rickettsiales bacterium | reverse complement strand
TATTCCTTGATGTTTTTGTCATAGTTATCTATGCTGTCACTTGCAATTTTGCATATGACTTTAATTGCTTCCTTGTAAAAATTTTCCAGACACTGACTATCTTTAGTTTTTAATAAAAAACCATACTCATTATGATATTTAGCATATTTTATAAAAATACTATCTTCTGATAAATTATCATTTAATATTGACTTTGCCACGTTTGGAATATTATGTAAAAGTTCTAAAGATTTTGAATAAATATATTTACGCCTTAGCTCAAAAAGGTCTTGTTTTCTTTTTCTTTCATTTGTTATCAATTGCTGATATGCAATATAAGTTCCTAAAATTGTAATTGAAATAGGAATGAAAGCGTTTAAATATTTAATTATTGTTTCTATATCCATAAAACTAATAATAGCATAGTCAAACAAGAAGAGAGTAAACTAAGACAAAAAAACACAGTTAGATTATCAAAATGCCAACAGAGCAAGCAACACCTGAGGAAATTCAGGGAACGAAAATCGAAACTTTCCAATCTGCTCGTATGTTGGGCTTTTGAAGCATATTGCAAAGAAAATGATATGGAAGATTCTAGAGGAGAGTTGAACTCATGAATGCCAATTAGAATAAGATTTTTAGAAATTTTTAATATTCTTATTATTTGTTTGTAAAACAAATAAGCCTGTAAAATATTGATTTTGCAGGCTTTTATCTATGTTTTTGTTTCATTTTATAATCTGGTGTAAGCGTTCTGAGCAGCTAGAGGCTCTTTATAAATTCCCTGTTTTTAGCTTATTTACAGTGAGAATAAACAAAATAACAGAGAATTTGATATTTCCAACCTTGTCAAAGACATACATAGCTAGATTTTATAAGAAATTCCCTGCACTAAAAAACAGGGAATTAACAGGGAACTGTATATTAAGTTTTTCCCTTATTTTATTCTAATTTAAAATCTAAATTTTACAGATCCAACAACTTCTTTTGATTTCATCATTAATTCATCTTTTAATAGCTTTGCTATCTCTGCTACATTGTTTTGGCACCCTAAATATTCTGCTTTTTTGAAACAACTGCAAAATTTCCTAAAGTTAAACCATACAAATTTTCAATTTCATTTGGAGATTCTAAGTTATAAAAATATTTAAAAGTTTTTCTTATTTGTAACTTAGATAAAAAATTAAATTTAATCGTAAATGTAAATCGCCTTAAACTTGCTTCATTTAGAATATCTATTAGGTTTGTTGTACAAACAAAAGTATAGGGACGATTTTCCATTGATGTCAACATCTGATTAACTTGTGAAATTTTTCAGAAACATTTTTTACATATTGTTCAAAATCACTTGTATCTTCATTGGTTAATTTTGTTATTTTTATTGCATTTGTAATCAACGATGGTGGTATAAAAAAATCTGGAAACTAAGATTCTCACATATGATATAATAGAAAGCATCATAAACGGAATTCAAGACCCTTAACTTAATGAAAAGAAATTGATTGAGATAACATTTTTATGTGATGTTAAAAATAAGCTTCTAATATAAGCCAGGGTTTACAAAACTAAATAAAAATACAATCCCTTTGTTTATATAGTAGAATTAATGGAAGTTTGATATGATAAATGTTGGAATAATTGATGCAGATTTAATAGATGGTGGCACAAATTTCCCAAATTTGGCACTAATGAAGATTAGTGCATTTAATAAAGAAATTGGTAATAATGTTGAATTATTAAATTCTTATAAAGATATTGATAATTATGATAAAGTATATATTTCCAAAGTATTTAATTTTACGAAAGTACCAAAAGAAATATTTGATAAGAAAAATGTACAATTAGGGGGAACAGGTTTTTATTTTGAAAACGCTCCAAGTTTAGAGTATTATTGTGAACATCATATGCCAGATTACCATCTATATGATAATTATGTTGCCTCTCAAATAGAGAGAGGGAAGGACCCCAAAAAATTTTTATATTATCAAAAATGTTCAATTGGTTTTTTAACTAGAGGATGTTTTAGAAAATGTGATTTTTGTGTAAATAAGAAATATGATACACCTTTGTTTCATTCTAAAATAAGTGAATTTTTAGACAAAACAAGACCTTTTATTTGTTTGTTAGATGATAATGTATTGGCATACAAAAACTGGGAACAAATTATAGATTCTCTAATTGAAACTCAAAAACCTTTTCAATTTAGACAAGGCTTGGATATTCGTTTATTAACTCATAAAAAAGCAAAAAAATTATCTGAAATAAAATATCACGGTGACTTTATTTTTGCTTTCGACAATATAAAAGATAAAAATTTGGTCGAAAAAAATTTAAAATTATGGCGACAATATTGTAAAAAAACCACTAAATTATACTTGTTATGTGGATATTTTTCTCAAGACCTTCAAGATATTATAGATACATTTGAAAGAATAAAAATCTTAATGAAGTATAGCTGTAATCCTTATATTATGCGATATGAAGCATATAAAGATAGTGAGTTTAAGAATATATATATTCAGTTAGCACGCTGGTGTAATCAACCACAATTCTACAAAAAAATGTCTTTTAGAGAATTTTGTGAAGCTAATCAATTTTATCATAAAAATAAAAATACTATGTGTTTAGCATATAAAAGTATGATTGATTTTGAATTTGTTTATCCAGAAATAGCAAGAGAATACTTTGACTTAAAATATGAAAATTTAAAAATTAAAAATACATTTTTACAAACAATATAAAAGGAGAAAATTTATGCTTTCATCACAATATATGGAACTTAATATTAATAGTATTGAATTAGATTATGAAAATCCTAGAATAGCAAAGTATGTAGAAATGTACGGAAAAAAGGATATAAACAGCGAAACTCTATCATTAATTTTAGGTGGTGGAACAGAAGATAAAAATGGACCATCTTATTCTGGTTTAAAAGAGTCTATAAAATCAAATGGTGGAATTATACATCCAATTATCGTAAATAAATTAACTAATGAAAATCGATATATCGTTATAGAGGGAAATACTCGTGTTCAAATTTATAAAGAATTATTAAAAGCAAAAGCAGACGGTAATTGGAATATAATTCGTTCTATTGTCTATGATAATTTAGGTGAAACAGAAATTCATGCGATAAGATTACAGTCACATTTAGTTGGGCCAAGAGACTGGGACCCATATTCAAAAGCTAAGTATCTAAATTATCTAAGTTATAAACAAAAACTCCCAATTACTCAGCTTATTTCATTTTGTGGGGGCGACCAAAATAAAGTAAAAAAAATGATCGATGCATATAATGATATGGAAGAGTACTATAGAAAAAATTTGGATGACGATAGTGAGTTTGATCAAAGAAAATTTTCTGCATTTGCTGAATTACAAAATCAAAAAATTCGTGAGGCTCTTATAAAAAATGGCTATTCTAAAGTTGATTTTGCCAAATGGGTAATAAATGGTAATTTTGATACAATGCAAAATGTTAGACAATTGCCTTTCATTTTAAATAATAAAAGTGCGACAGAAGTATTTCTAAAAGAAAATGCAGCTGAAGCAATGAAAATTGTAGCTGCTCAAGAAATTAACTCAAAAGCATATGATAGAAATTCTTATGAGTCAATTGTTGTAGAACTTATTCAAAAATTAGATTGTATAGAATATAAAGAAATTAAAAAATTGAAAAATGACCCTGATTATGATAATAAAAAGTCAATGTTAATAACACTATATGAGACTTTGAATACAATAGTAAAAGAAATTTCAGATGAGGACTAAATGGGAGAATCAGAATATCATATAAAACTAGTAAAAAAGATGCTAAATAATCTACCAGATTTTATAACAAAAGAAACTAAAGCTTTTATATCTGTTGATATACCAGAAAGTAAAAATAAACCTAAATTAATATTTTCTGAATATAAGCCGGATATATATCTAGAACATGATGGTTTATTATTTATAGGAGAGGCAAAGACAAGAAATGATGTATTTAGTAAGCATAGTAAAGCACAATATATCTGTTGTTTAGATTACTGTAATGCTCACGAAAATGCATATTTTTCTGTAATTGTACCTTGGGATTTTTTACGAGGTATAAAAAATTACTTTAGAACATTAAAAATAAAACACAATTTAAAAGTAAATATTATAATATATGATGATATAGGCAATAAAGTGTTATTATGAGAAAAACTGTTTTAAAAAAAGAACCTTGTTTATTATCTAAACAAAAAGCTTTTCAATATCAAGAAGAAGCTTTTAATTCAATTAAGGACTTAACATATTCAGGTATTTTTCATGAACAAGGACTAGGAAAAACAAAAATTGCAATAGATTTGGCTCTATATTGGTTGGACAAAAAAGACATAGATACAGTTTTGATAGTTACAAAAAAACAGCTTGTACAAAATTGGATAAATGAGTTTAACTTTCATACACATATAAAACCTGGTATTTTAGATAATAACAGAACAAGTAACTATTATATTTTTAATGGTGCTTCTCGAATATTAATAACAAATTTTGAAACAGTTTCTGGTGAAAAAGAAAGATTTAAATTATATTTAAAAGCAAGAAATGTAGCAATTATTATTGATGAATCAGCAAAACTAAAAAATCCGAAATCAAAACTTACAAATAATTTTATAGAATTATCACCTTTATTTAAAATAAAATCAATAATGACTGGAACACCAGTCGCAAATAGACCTTATGACATATGGTCACAAATTTACTTTTTAGACAATGGTAAAAGTTTAGGAACTTCATTTGAAGAATTTAAAAAAAATACAAATTTAACAAATGATTTATATTGCAATTCTCAGAAGAGAGAATTATATGAAGAAAATATAAAATCTATTTATCAAAAGATTGCAGATTTCACTGTTAGAGAAACAAAAAATAGCAGTATTATAAATTTGCCAGACAAGCAATATATAAATATTTTTGTAGATTTTGAAAAACATCAAAAAGATATATATGAAAAAGTACGTAATGAATTAAAAATATTAGTTGAAAAAAATTCAGAGATAATATTAGATGATTCTACTCAGATTTTAAAAAGATTATTAAGACTTGTGCAAATAGCCTCAAATCCTCAATTGGTAGATAATGCATATTTAAATATTACCAATAAAGAAAAGATGTTAGATGAATTAATTGACAAAATAATTAATAATAAAGAAAAGCTAATTATTTGGTCAAGTTTTATTGATAATATAGAATACTTTTCAAAAAAATATTCAAAATACAATGCAGTAAAAATCCATGGAAAAATGTCAATAGAAGATAGGAATAAGTCTGTAAAAAAATTTAAACAAGATGAATATAAAATATTAATTGCAACTCCACAAGCTGCGAAAGAAGGTTTAACTTTAACAATGGCAAATAATGTTATTTTTTTTGATAGAGGATTTAGCTTAGATGATTATTTGCAATCTCAGGACAGAATTCATAGAATATCGCAAAAAAAAACTTGTTTTATTTATAATATAATGATTAAGGAAAGTATAGACACATGGATAGATACCCTATTAAATGCAAAAAAACTATCTGCTGCACTATCACAAGGTGATATAACAGTTGACGAGTATCAAAATTTATCAAATTATAGTTTCGGGGAAGTTATAAAGAATATATTAAATATTCATTAAAGAGGACAATATATGACAAATTCTATAATGATTGGAAGAGAAGAATATAAAGTTGAAGAAAAATATATAAATCAAAATGATTTAAAATTTTATCCTGAAAATCCAAGAATATATTCTATAATAAACAATACATATGATAATCCATCACAAGAAGAAATAGAAGAAACACTAACTGAGATGGAACATGTAAAACAATTAGTAATTGCAATTAGAGCAAATAATGGTCTAATTGATCCATTGATAGTTAAAGATAAAGAAATGACTGTCTTAGAAGGGAACAGTCGTTTAGCTGCATATCGAATATTAGCAAAAGAAGACCCCTTCAAATGGTCAAAAGTTAAATGTAGGGTATTGCCAAATGATATTTCTGATAAAGCCGTATTTACATTATTAGGTCAGTATCACATAATAGGAAGAAAAGATTGGCTTCCTTTCGAGCAAGCAGGATATTTATATAGAAGAGTTCAATCAACAAAAGTTGATATAGATATAATTGCAAAAGAATTAGGGTTAAAAACTACCACTGCGAAAGCATACTATAGAAATTATGAATTTATGATAAGTAAAAAAGACCTTAAATCAGCTCATTGGAGTCATTATGATGAATATTTGAAAAATCAATATATAAAAAAATACAGGGAAACATATGCTGATTTAGATGAAATTATTAGTGATGCAATAAAAAATGATAGAATTATTAAGGCTGTTGATATTAGAGAACAACTAGGTAATATAGCAAAAGGTAATAGTAAAACTGCTAAAAAAATTATGGAAAAAATAGCAAAAGGAGAAATTGATATATATGAAGGCTATGAAAGAGTAGAAGATACAGGGAAAATAGGTCATGCATATCAATCACTTATAAAATTTAGAAATAAAATTTCTGACAATAGTTTTGAAAAAGACCTTTCTAAATCAGATATTGGGTCAGTAAAATTTGAATTAAAAAAAATTCAACAAAAAATTGAGCACTTGTTAAGAAAATTTGAAAATTAAATATGTGTATAGAAATTGAATCC
>CALXXG010000089.1 GCA_944392625.1 uncultured Rickettsiales bacterium | reverse complement strand
TGCTAGTAGTATTAGGGCTATGCCCGAAAACAAGTGTATCAGAGATGTATGCTTGCATAACATCGCTGATACCGCAGTTTGCCGAAGGAAAAAGAAGAACCACCAGCTAGGCTGGTGGGTTACTTTTGTGCCTATAAGTCAGTTACATTTAGGTTTAAGTTTTACTTTAATGATGAATAAATAATGTAATTATTAACTTTCTTACAATAAACATCTAAACTATCCAATTGGAATACAAGCATTTTATTATCTGACACTTATGGATTATTATTTCGACAAGTTTTATAGATAACATGTTAATTATTTTTTATTTTACACCATTTGAGCTAAAATTATAATGGAATAATAAACTCGTAATTAAATAAGTTTGCATTATGTTTGTCCTGCTTTAGAAGTATTATAATATAATCAACAAAAAATTATTAGATTAATAAATTTTTCTTGAATTAATAAAAGTATTGCTGTATTCTTATATTATTGATGCGGCTATGGTGGAATTGGTAGACACGCAGTGTTGAGGTCGCTGTTCCGAAAGGAGTGGAAGTTCAAGTCTTCTTAGCCGCACCATAATAAACAATAGAATATTGCATGTATACATATTACTCAAGTTTTATATCTGGAACACAAAATATTATAAAAAATCATTTAGTTGATGTTGACATTATTGAACTATTTGACGGAGGGGTTCTATACAAGACAGATAAAACTCCATTAGAAATAGAAAAGATTAGATTTTTCAATAACAGCTTTTTAGTTATTCAAATATTTAAAAACATAGAAGAAAGTTCCACAATAGAAACAATGATTAACAATACAAAACTTGATAATATAAAGAATATTATTGAATTTATCAAATTACAAAAAAATACTAAAACATTTCACATTTTTTCATCCATAGAGAATCAACTTATATCTGTTGATAAAAAAATTCTTGGAACATTTGAAGGTAATCTTGAAAAAAAACTAAAACTAAAAGTAGAGTTTGATAAAAAACCTGCAGATTTTGAATTTTGGTTTTTATATAGAAGCGAAAAAATCGGCTTTTTTATGCTTAGGATTACAAAAAATAAGAAAAAATTAAATAAAGGAGAACTTCGTCCAGAACTTTCAAACATACTTTGTCTATTGTCTGAACCAAATGAAAATGATATATTTTTAGATCCATTTTGTGGATCTGGAGCAATAGCCCTAGAGAGATCCAGAATTGCAAATTTTAAAGGGATTTTTGCCTGCGATAACAACCAAGAAATCATAAAAAGTCTAAAGCAAAAAATAAAAAAAATAAACAACAAAAAATTAAACAAATCATTTTTCGTAAAAAATTTAAATTTTTTTAATAACAACTTTGATAATGAATATTTTACAAAAATCGTCAGCGACCCACCATGGGGATTTTTTGAAAAAATAGACAATATAAATAATTTTTATACTAAAGTTCTCAATGAAATGTATAGAATATTAGCCAAAAATGGCATTATAATTCTATTATCAGCAAACAAAAATGAGATAAACAGTATACTTCAATCAATGAGATCAAAATTAAAACTTATTAAAAACTATGATATTTTAGTTTCTGGTAAAAAAGCTGGAATTTATATTATTAAAAAAGTTTAAATTATATTAATAATCAATTGATATTTATATTGTTAAATCAAATATTGAAATTATTATAATTTTGAAAAAATTTAATATAGTTATAAGAACTATAGCAAATATGTTTTTTAAGTATTAACAATTTATAAAAACAAAATATACTTTTAACAGTATGTATAAAAAATCATAAAAAATATGAGCACAATTTTTGTGGCTTATTTTTAGTTTTAGATTTTTTTATCATTTATTTAATTATAAATTTCTTTTTTACTAATACAAAAAGGGGAAATAGTTATTCTATAAAGATTGATGCTAATGTACTTTATGGATTGGAATGCACTGATTACTAACTTTTAGTATATAAAGATAAAATTGTTAAAAAGAATAAAGAAAATTATGTCAACTATCTTTTCCATTAAACTCCTGTTGAAATAATAATTCCATAACTTCAATAAAATATATATTATATTTAACAAAGTGGAACAATGATGTTGTACAACTATTGAATTTGATATTTCTGATAACACATACAATTATATGATTAATAGGTTAATATATAACCATGGCCGAATAAATAATTATAAAGAAATGTATTATAATGATTTCTCATTTGACTATAAATATAAAGACAATGAATCTGCAAAAAATATTAAAAATTATATAGAGAAATTTATTGTAAAAAACAATATTTCAGATACATCTTCAAAAAAATATTCTGAAACTGATGAAATAATAAAATTTAAAGAATTGTTGGATAAAGGAATAATAACACAGGAAGAATTTGATATGAAGAAAAAACAATTGCTAAATTTATAGCAATTAGTTCTTTAGTTTATCATTTAACTCTTTATAGTTTGGCAAAATGCTTTCAACCATTTTCCAATAATTTTTAGAGTGATTTTTGTGAACTGTATGGACTAATTCATGAACAACTAAATAATCAACAACATTTGGTTCAAACATCATCAGTTTCCAATTAAATGTTAAATCGTTCTTAAAATTACATGTTCCCCACACGGTTTTTTGATCTTTTATCGTAATTTTTCCATATTTTAAATTATATTTTTTAGAAAAAAACAAAACTCTTTCCGTGGTAAGTTTTAGACATTCGTTTTTATACCAATTTTTTATAACATCTTCAAGAATTTCCTGTGTATAGTTATTTGGCAAGTTTACAGTTATGTTGTCATTTAACAGCTCGCAATAGCCACCATCTTTTAATAGAGGAGTTGTTTTTATATTTAAAGAAATTTCTTTTCCTAAAAATAATATTTTATTATCGTCTATAAATTTTCTTTTCTTCTTCTTTTTTTCTATTCTTTCAATAGCCCAATATTTTTTCTTTTCAATTAAAGACATTAAAAAATCTTGGGGAATTTTTTGTGGAGAAACGACTAAAAGAGAATTGTCTTTTATTTTAAATCCCACAGTCATTTTTCTTTGTTTAGAATAGATTATCTTATAATTAAATAAATTGTTATAATTTCCTTCCATTTTAGCTATTATCTTCTATCAATTGTTGTCTATATCTATATACTTCTTTTAGGTATTTATTATCTTTAAAATTACCGTTTATTCCCGTTTCAAAACTTAAGAGAGCTGTAATGTTTTTTGAAAAATTTATATAATTTATATACATTACAGAGTCATCTCTTAATATTTTTATAAAATTTATACCCTTATATTTTACAAGCTTCAGTTCTTTAAAATCATTTCTATTTTTTTCAATTAAATCATAACCTTCTTCTGTTGTGATTGTATCATCTATCAAACTAATTTTAAATATGCTTAAGCCTCTATCATCATCACTATTTAGTAAGGTAGCAAATAAACCATGAAAAGCATTATTTACATTAAAAGTGCTTACATCCGTGTAGTTTGCATAATTACTAAATCGTGGTTTTGTTATTAATATTTGTCTATTGTCAAAATTATAAAGTATATCATTAAATTCATTGGCTTTTTTATTTTCCTTAACAAAATCAATGAAGTTTTTTTCACTTAATAATTTTTCATTTTTTGTCAAATATTGCAACCAATTTATTATAACATATCTTTTATTTAAAAACAAGCCGGTTTCATAGGCTATAAATTTATCGCCATTATTATTTTCTGCCGTTCTTGAAAAAACATAAGTATTATCAATTATTTTTGCCTTTGTTATGTTGTTTTCTGTAAAAGATCTATTATAGAAATAGTTTTCTTTATCTTCATCTGACAAATTGTTGTAGCTATTCAATTGAGATTTAGAAAAAGCTTTGTCTGTCATATTTTGAATTCTTTTATCATTTGGTTCAAATGCTATTAATATTCTTTCACTAAAAAATTGCAATTCGCCCTCTTTCTGAAGATTTAATTCATAGCATTTCACAAACTCAAAAATATTGTCAAGATTTGTTTCTCTTTGGCAGAAGCTGCTAGGTATAGCAAGCGAATACGGCTTACCTTCAAAGCTAACATCAACTGTTTTATATTCTGGTTTTTTAAAACCTGTTAAAATAAAAGCCCCGCATATTATAATAAAAATAAAACCTATTCTTTTCATATTTAATTTTTGTTTATTTTCTGTAAATATTTAATATATTCCTCTGCAGCATTTTTTATTCTCTCGTCATCTTTTTCATTAAAATCATCTCTTTTGTTTATTAATGAAGCACAAACTATTACGTTTTGATTTTTTAGCTTGATTAAATAATAATGGTAAACAACTTTCTGACCGTTTACAGTCGCAGCAAATCTAACATAATTTTTATTCGCATATTGCTTATTTAATGTATCAGAAGACTCTTTTTCCGTGTTTGAGTTTGTTGAATTAAATATGTTTAATGTATCGGCCTGAGTTCCAAGTTTTTTAAATTGTTCCTCTGTATTGACTGCCGTTGGTTGAGCAAAAAAATCTAAATTTGTTGGATTAACTATTATTCCTAAAAACACCTGGCTTGAATCATCAACGCCAATGTTGTATTCAGACAAAACTCTGCTGTATCCGCTTGAGATTTTATTTCTTTTAAATACATTTGTTATATCTCTATAATTTCCATAGTCTGGAAATTTTATATTTATAATTTCATTATCCTTCTCTGAATAAAAGTTAATTGGAGTTTTGTTTAACTCTCTTATTTCTTGTATATATTTAATAAAATTTTTATTATTACTTAAATATTTGTTTTTATCTTCACTGCTATAAGATATATCTATTAAAATGCCATTGACAAACCCTGAAAAACTATTCATGTATTCATGATTTTTATCATCTTCTAAAACAAAAGATGTTATTATGTTGTTATCAATTAATTTTGTATTTAATAAATCAACATTAAAATAAAGAGTTTTTAAATCTTCAACTGTATTATATAAATATTTTTTCTCATTTTCATTTAAATCTTTATTTTTTATTTCTTCATAAACATTTATTTTGCCTATATTCTCTTTAGTTGTTTTAGCTATCGCTTCGCCAATTGAATGTATGTTTTTAGTTATTATTTCCAATATGCTTTTTTCATCAACCTGAGGCATTATGCTTTGTTTTGGAACAATTATGGTTAAAGATTCTTTTATATCGTCAGTTTTTCCATCTTTAAACAATTTATCTTCTTCGCAATTTCTATACGAATAAAGATTGTTTGAATTATTGCTGTTTATGCCTGTTATTTTTGATATAGTATTATTTACGATTTCTAATTCCTCATACCTGCAAAAGTTCTTTGGAATATAAACCATAACACTCATTCCATCGTTGCTTTTTAAGGTTTCAACCTTATATTCTGCCCTATTAAAAGCACATAAAACAAAAAACAATACAAAACAATAAAATATTTTTTTCATAGATTAATTTTATTATTGCCTAAACTTGTCCTCAATCCAATCTTCTTTCAATTTAACAAATAAAAATAAATGAACTTTCCTATCTAAAAATTTTTGCAGTTCTTCCCTGACTTCCATGCCAACTTCTTTTATCAATTGTCCCCTTCTGCCTAAAATAATTGATTTTTGGTTTTCTTTAAGAACATAAATTACCTGTTGTATCTTTATATCTCCATTATTAAACTCTTCCCAATTTTCTGTTTCAACATCAATAGCATAAGGCAATTCTTGTTTTAATTTTAAGAACAATTTTTCTCTCGTAATTTCCGATGCTAAAAATTTTAAAGGTGCATCCGTAATTTCATCATCCTTAAAAATCCATTCACCCTCATGTGCCTGCTTCATTAGGTAATTTTTTAAATCTTCCACGCCTTCGCCTGTTTTAGCGGAAATCATAAAAACTTCTTTAAATCCTGGATAATAATCTGTAATTTCCTTTGCAAGCTCAATTAATTTTGGTTTTTTAACACTGTCAACTTTATTTAAAACAAGAATATTATTTATTTCTTTTTTCTTAAATTCATCTATAATTATTTTTACTTTTTGTTTAAATCCTTCCGTAGCATCAATAAGCAAACAAACCAACTCTGCATCCCTAATGCCTGTCCATGCAGTTTTAACAATTTTCCTTTCAAGCAGTCTAGCTTTTTTAGGTATAAAAACGCCTGGCGTATCAACAAAAACTATTTGAGTATCACCTTCAACAAAAACTCCTCTGATTAAATCTCTCGTGGTTTGAACTTTTGGTGAAATTATAGAAACCTTTTCTCCAACTAAATAATTAGTTAGAGTAGATTTGCCTGCATTAGGTGCCCCTGCTAAAGCTACAGTTAATATTTTTTGCTTATTATCCATTTTTCTATTAATTATAAAACATCTAATTAAATTTATATTAAATACAAAATATAAAATCAATATTTTTAATTGCCTTTTAAATATCTATATAAAACATTGTCCATTTCGTCTCTTTTTTTATTGATTCTATTATTTATAATGGTATTAATTATTTTGTTTTTAGAATTTCTTCTATTAAGTATTTCTGGACGTATATCATCTTTTATTTTAGTTTTTAATTTTTTTGTTGTCCTAAAATCTATTAATAAATCTTTTAAAGATTCAGTTAAATTTTTTCTTTTATGTAAATTAACATTAATTACAGGCGGACAAGTAAAAGTTATTTCTTTAAATTCATTCTCATTTCCATATATATTTTTTACTTTATCAAAAAAACTTCTTGAAAATTGTGCATTAATAAGAAATTCAGGTGGTAATAATAATTTTTTTCTACATCCTGGTTCCATTTTTTTTAATTCTTCATCATTAAAAGCACTTATAGCAGAATTTAAAACATTTAAATCTCCTTCACAAAATATTCTGCTGCTTTTGTCAAATGGAACATTAAAAAATTTAACTAAATAATTATTTAAAGCACTGTTCTTATCTTTATCTTTAAATGAATTGATTAAACCACAAATATTATCCATAAAATCATAAGTAAATACACAACAATTTCTAATATCGCTTTGAATAGGATTTATATTAAAATACATTTTATATCTACTGTCATGTTCCATAAATCTGTATACAATATATGTTCCAATATCAGAATCTAAACCTTTTGATATTCCTTCAAAACATTGTGATGCAGCACTTCCGGCACTATCAAAAACAAAAAAATTATTGTTAGAAAATATAATTGCTGCAGTATGTTTATAGTCATCAATACTTATAGACATAATATGTATTTTATTTTTATTTTTCTTAATTGTTTTATAAATATTGATTAAATCTGTTCCATCATAAATTGAAAATTGGTTTAATTCAACTATATTAGATAAAGATTGCCATTTTTTCCTAATATTTTTTAAAAGTATTTCTCTGCCTATTGCAGTATAATGACCAAATGGCGACACAACAATATTGTTTTTTACAAGCTCTATTTCTTTTTGCGGCAAGTTATTTTTTATAAAATTATCAATTATATTTAATAAATCATCAGCTTCTTTTTGTGTCAATATTGGCAATTTAGCATCTACTGGACTATCTTCTGAAATACGCATTCGTGTAATATCTGCCAATTCATTCAAGTCATAGCTATCAAACCCTCTAAGACAATAAAATAGCTCATTAATTTTAGATATAGGTATATAAGCCTTAACACCACTATCAAATTCAAAATTTAATTCAAGTAGATCTTCGTCATAGTCTATTTTCATGATATAGTTTTTAATTTATTTAATATAAACATTATATCAAAAAATTAAAATTTTACAAGATTAGATTTTTATTTTTTAAATTCTAAAAAATAGCTTTCCCTTCCCTCTTTAATAGCTTTAGTTTGGTATCTTGTTTTTATCCACCATTCTGGTTCTCTTTTACACTCTTCTAGATTATCAAACATTTTTTTAAATTTACCATTGGCAAAATTTAAAGTCCATTCAACATAGTCAAGTATATCGCTTGCAAAAAATAATGTTCCGTTGTCCTTTAATTTTTGTTTTAATAAATTTAAAAATTCATCATTTATAATTCTTTTTTTATTTTGTCTTTTTTTAGGCCAAGGATCTGGAAACAAAATAAATACTTTATCAATAGAATTGTCTGGTATTTTTTCTAAAAGCAATCTTGCATCGCCATTAAAAATTCTAATATTCTCTATATTATTAGTTTTAATTTTATCAAGCAAAGACAATACACCATTTATATATGTTTCACATGCAACAATTTCAACATCTTTATTTAAGAGTGCTTGATGTGCTGTATGCTCGCCATATCCGAAGCCTATCTCAAAAAATAATTTATTGCATTTTGATGGAAAATTTTCTACAGTTCCATTTTCATTTATTTTTACGGAATATTTAGGCAAAACATTATTTAGCTTGTCTATTTTAGCTTCACTAAAACCACGGCTTCTTATTCTTCCAAATGTTCGTATTTTAAAATTATTTAAACTATTCAATTTCGTCTCCAATTAATAGTATAATGTCATTCTATCATTTCTAATATCATATCCGTTCAATTTATTCAAAAAATTCATACCTAACAATGAATTTCCGTCTAAATCGCGGCTTACCATAACCCACAGAGAATCAATAATTTTATTTCCAATTTTTATATCATGTATTTCAACGCTTGCATTATAGGTCATACCATTTGCTGTGCTTACTATTTGATTATATTTTAAATTAGAAGTATCAATACCTAATCTTTCTGCATCTTTAAGAGTCAAGGTTGTAGTTGTGGCACCAGTATCAATTAAAAATAATATATTTGTTCCACTAATATTTAATGTTATATAAAAATGTTTGTCGTTGGTTTTTCTAATTTCCAATTGATTTTCACCAGTTTCCGTTGCAACATAGGGTATAAAATTTTTAAACATGTGCTTATTATTATATAGTAATACTCCTAAAAAAATAATTATAAGCCATACTGCCAATTGTTTAAGTTTATTTCCACGATCTGTAGTTGTTCTAACAAAAAAGCTTGAAAGCAACATAACAAGCAATATTATATAATATATAAGAGAAGCCCATTCGTTAGTATTAAAATTGAACATATTATTCTTGATAATTATTAATAGGT
Organism: uncultured Rickettsiales bacterium; assembly: GCA_944392625.1. GTDB lineage: Bacteria > Pseudomonadota > Alphaproteobacteria > Rickettsiales > UBA1997 > CALXSC01. The sequence goes on along the minus strand of CALXXG010000089.1, from coordinate 677 downwards.
TTAATTCCTGCAGAAATTAGCATATTTCTAGTTTCATATAATGGCAACCCCATTATATTTGAATAGCTGCCAATAATTCTGATAACAAAAGCATCCATTATTGACTCTATCATAATGCCGCCTGCTTTATTTAGGCCATAACCGCCATTTATATATTCATCTATATCAAACTTGCTTAAATGCTTAAATTTTATAGTTGTTTCTACGGTTTTTTTAGCGCGTTTTGCATCGGCCGTAATCATATATATAGCTGTTATAAGCTTTATGTTCTTACTAGAATAGAAATTTAAAAGCTCTGCAATTTCCTCATTGTTTTTAGGTTTTTGAATTATTCTTGATTGATAGTTAACTATTGTATCTGCAGACAATATTACATTTCCGAAATATTTTTGATTTACTGTCTCTGCTTTTGTTTCTGCCATTCTTTTTACATAGTCAATAGGTTTTTCTTTTTTTAATGGCGTTTCATCAATATCTGCTGGAAAAACAATGTCCGGTTGAAAATTAATCTGTTTTAGCAGCTGTAATCTACTTGGAGAACTAGAACCTAATACAAACTTAGCTGTCATTTAACCTCCTATAAAAGACTTTTTCATAAACCTATAAACCATTAAATATTGTTTTTAATTATTTGTATCTTTAAGTAATTCTACCTTTTGTTAAGTCATAAGGTGTCA
>CALXXG010000088.1 GCA_944392625.1 uncultured Rickettsiales bacterium | reverse complement strand
TTGTATAACTCACTGTAGGTGTAATTTTCAATTTATATTTTTTAAGTCCTTGTCAATCAACTGTTTATCCTTGATATTTATACTTCTATTACAAATGGAGATAAAAGTTTTATTGAAACTTAATTTTTAATTTTTCATTTTTAATTTTTAATTTCTTTCAGTTGGCACTTTGGCAAACATTCGCCTTCTTCCTCAGCTATGCTATGGCAAACTGCGGTGGGTCGCAAGCTGCCATTGCAGACAACTGCAGTTTGCCATAATAAAGTGTATGACTATTTCATATTGTCTCATCAATAAGGCTAAAGTGAACTATAAGTATAGGCGGGGGGTTAGGGGTATAAAAACTATAAAGAGGAAATTCTCTTTATAGTTTTATATTGTCTGCTTAATTTTAAAGCTGCTTTCCACCCCTTTCATCTTTTTCATCTTTTTTGCATAATTCTATAAGTATACTCAGTGGTCTCTGAAAATTTTTAGTATTAGGTAATTGTTCAGAATCTTCTTTTCTGTTTATTTTTTTGTTATTTTGCTGTTTTGTTTCTGATTTATGAGATTCTTCACTAAACATTTGACATGTAAGTTTGCTAACGTTTGCTTCAGGTTTTAAAACAACAGATTGATTTTCAGCAGATGCTATATTTGTTTTAGGCGCTGCATTCATGTTAGAAATTGGCTCAAAATTATTATCATTATTATTCTGTTGAGACACGCTATTATTTTGTTGAGAAATATTATTATTTTTAATATGTATATGAATTTATTTAAATCGTCTATATTTTGTGATATATTATTTAACATAGACACTATGCTGCTTATGTCATCTTTTGAAAATGGTAAATAATCTTGGATTTTTTCTTTATAAGTATATTTGAAAGTAGGTCCTATTAATCTACTATTATGATCAAACTTAATGCGAATAGAATATTTTAATTAAATATAAATATTTTTTTGAATTTATATTGTTTATAGTTAATATTTTAATTAAAATTAAAACTTATATATTATTCCAAAATCTACTGAGTGTATCTTATTTTTTATATTATATTTAGCGTTGCTAAGTTTTACATTTAAGGTTTGAAGCGTATATTCTAAACCTATTTTCCAACTAGGTGATAGGCTATAGCCAATGCCAATACCATAAAGCGGCCTTGATTTTGTTTCGTTTATTTTAAAATATCCATCATCATAACTGTAGGCCTTATATTTTATTAGCCCATATCCAGCAATTCCATAAAGTGAAAAATTATCAGATATATCATAGCCTAAGTTTAGATTGGCTCCATACCTATATCTGAAGTTGACAGAATTATTTTTAAAGTCCGTTTTTAGATTTAAATAGTCATAAAAAAACTCAACGCCAACTATAATTCTTTTTATGTTCCAATTATATTTGTAAAAAAAACCTAAATCTAAACTTGAATCTTTTTCTGTATACCTAAAAACATTCTTTTCTTTTGAGTGCAGCTTTAATGACCCCAAGTTTAAACCCAACGAACTTCCGAGCGTTATAGCAAAAGTTGTCATTGGGAATGTTAAAAACAAAAAAAATATTAATATTTTTTTTATCATTTCTTTAAAAATATCATTTTATAATCATAATAATAAAATATCTTGAAAAAATATATTGTCAATTTTATAATCTAATCAAATGTAAAATTTTTGTCAAATGAAAAAAAGTATAATATTATTTGTTTTTTTTGCAGCTACTATTGTTGCCATGCAAAATTCTTATGCGGATGTTAATTTAACAACACCTGAAGATTTAGACATCAAACAGCTAAACAAAGAGCAAAGAGATAAACTTCAAAACGTAGAATATACTGAAACTTTAGCAATTCCAAACCAATATAAAGGAAAATTAAAATATACAGAAGGCAAAGAAGAAGTCCATTTAAAAGACGCAAGATTAGTATTTGGCGTTGGCGGAAGATACACTTTTTCAAACGAAATTACACTAGACTCTGATCAAAATATAAATTCTGAATATTTTAACAAAAAAAATACATTCAAGATAGATGATAACTTTAACTTTTATGCATCTGCTGGTTTGTATTGGAGAAATGGCATAAGATTAGAATTTGAATATTCACAGATGACTTTAAACACTAGTGATTTTGGAAAACACTTTGCTACCTATGACGGAATTATATTTAACCAATATTTACAAAAAACTGGCAATATAAGTACACAGGGTGGAATTTTAACCGAACAGTACACAACTTTAACAAACAATATGCTGCCAACACTTGATTTTTCTGTAAAAACCTATATGGTTAACTTTATATTTGAAAAAACAAATATAAAATCAAAACTCAGACCATATATTGGCTTTGGTTTAGGACTTGTTGAGGGTGATATTACAACATTAGAAAACGAAGGCGAAAGCAGAGTATTTGGCGGACAAGTCATGGTTGGCTTATCCTACCCATTTGTTGAAGACCAACTTGTTATGTACTTAGGCTACAGGGGTATTTTTTCAACTCAAATGGAACAAACATTCACGAGAATTACAGGCGTTAGTCTAAATAATGTTCCCGGCATTGTCAGCAACACTCCTTTTGACGGAAATACCTACTACAATCCAGAGTTTGTAAAATCAAAAGAAAAATTTGATTTTCAAGCACATAATATAGATTTAGGCATTAGATTTTTCTTCTAATATTAGCTTAACTATGTAAAATATAAAATTGTATACTAAGTGAATGAACATACATATAGAAATTGAAAATTGAAAATTGAAAATTAGCCTTCGGCAGAGAATCATATAGAAATTGAAAATTGAAA
>CALXXG010000087.1 GCA_944392625.1 uncultured Rickettsiales bacterium | reverse complement strand
CAGAAAAACAATAATAGTATTTATTATAAAATAAAACCACTACGTATTTTATATTAAATTTTTTAAAAATCTAGACAAAAAATTAAAAATTTATCTATAATTTTTTTAAATTATAGATAAAGGATTTTTTTATATGGAAAATTTGCAGTTATTTTTAAATTATTTTTCCTGTTTTTTTAATAATATATTACAAAGTATCATTAGAATTATATAGAATATTGTTAAATACAAAAAATTAGGCAATAATGTTTTTACAGGTAAAGCTTTTGTAAATGATCCCATAACGGTTCTAATATAATATATTACAGGATAAAATTTTGCTGTTATTTGTCCAGCTTCATCTAAACTTGATATTGGAGTTAAAAGTCCAGAATAAGTAAACGAAGGTATCATTGTTGTAATTAAAGCAATTAATAGGCCGGCTATTTGACTTTTAACAAAAGATGATACCAACAAACCAATTGCTGTTGTACAAAAAATATAAATTACCGTCATGCCAGTTAACAGTAAAAAACTGCCCTTAATTGGAACTTTATAAATAAATACGGCTATAGCAACCAATATAAAATAAATTATAAAAAATATTCCAGCATAAATAAGTTGCTTGCCAATTAAAAATTCTAATTTTGTAAGTGGAGTTGCATAGAAATTTGTAATTGTTCCAACCTCTTTTTCTTTAACTATTGACAATGTCATCATAATTGCAGGTATAGCAATTAATATAACAGCTATTGCCCCTGGAACGAATGTATACTTACTTTCAGAAGCTTGATTATACCAATATCTACTTTTTATTTCAAAACCAGTTGAACTATCGTTAAGTCCGTATTCTTCTGATGCTTTATTTGATAAGTATGTCATATTCGTACCAGAAACGTATCCTTTAATACTTTTGGCTCTAAAAGGTTGTGTTCCATCAATAAAAGTTCCAACTTGAGTGCCTTTTCCAGCTGATAAATTTCTACCAAATCCCTCCGGTATATCTAAATAAAATCTTGCTATACTTTTTTGCAATGCTAATTCGGCTTGTTTGTTTGAATATACATTTCCACGGTATAAATAATATTCTGAATTAATATAAGCATCAGCATATTGTCTACTTGCTGGCGTATTATCAAAGTCTAATACAACGAATGGAATATTTTTTATATCCATATTCATACCACTGGAAAATAAAAACATTAATACTATAGGAACAGCAAAGTTTGCTATAACCCTAACAGGATCTCTAAACATTTCTATTGCTTCTTTTCTAGCAACAGTCATCATTCGTTTAAAACTAAACATAACAAAAATTTTATTATTATCTTTCTTAAATATATTTGACAATAAATAAAAAACAAGTTTTTTAATTTAATATCTAATTCTTTAATATATCTAATGCCTATTAATACCAACTAAATATAGAAAAACATATAAATCGTTGCAATAGAAGGTGTACAATTATTAATTATCTTATATATAGTTTTTATATTTTAATATATTGCTTTTTTATTCTATAAAATTATATCATATATGACAAAATTAACTATAAATTTTTAAATGAAAAATAATAAAAAATATATATCAGCTTTTTCTCTTATAGAGTTATCTATAGTATTAATTATAATAGGACTATTAGTAGCAGGTATTACAAGCGGATAATCTCTTATAGAAAGTGCTAAAGCTAGAGCAGTAATGAATGAAGCTAGAGGATATATGCAGGCAGTTAATACCTATTTTGCTGCAAAAGGTAGATTGCCGGGTGATCCGGATAATACGGGAACTATGGGGGATTTTAGTGATAGTAGTATTACTGAAAGCGATTATGCTACTAATATTTATAATGTTAACGCACCATGGTTTGATCTTAATAAAGAAGACATAGTTGATTATGATGCTGGTACAGAAATATCAAAGGAAGGTAAGGAATCAAAATATATTAAAAAAACAATTTATAAATTTGTTAGAGCAGGGGGGTGATTTTGATAACGATACAAATGTATATGAAAAAGATTTAGCGAATAAAAACATAATGGATTTATCAGCTAAATATGACGGCTATATTCCATCAAGAATTGCTGCTAATATAGAAGAAAAAATGGATGATAAATCGCTTGATACTGGAAGTATTAGAGTTGGTATATGTTCCGTTATCATTCCGCAAAATTCTGATTTGGATAATGGAGCAACTGGAAAAAATGAAAGCGATTATGGCGATATCAAAACCTATGAGGACTTAGTTGATGCTAAAAATGGCGGTTGTGATGAGATAACGTTTAGGTTGGATTTATAAACAATATTCTAAAAATTAGGTTGCTATTTAAGCAACCCGTTGTGTAAATTATATATCTAAATTTGCAACATTCAAGGCGTTCTCTTGAATAAAGTCTCTACGCGGTTCAACTATATTTCCCATTAAAGTTGCAAATGTTTCATCAGCAAGCGCCGCATCTTCAATAGTTACCTTTAATAAAGTTCTATTTTCAGGGTTGAGTGTAGTTTCCCATAATTGTTCAGGATTCATTTCACCTAGACCTTTAAATCTTTGAATTGTAATACCTTTTACGCCAACCTCATTAATGATTTTAGCTAATTCAGATGGTCTATTGGCTGTATATTCTTCATCTTTTTTAGATAAAACTACATAATCGCCAAAATTCTCAAAAATTTCTTGTCTTAGTTTATTTAATTCTGAAATTTCTGGCATAGCTAAAATTTCATCTTTGATTTCAAATTTAGTAATAACGCTTTTGTATTCTTTTGTTAATACTAATTTTCCATCGTATGTGATTTCATAGCCCCATTTAGTATCTTCATCTTTCTCAAACTTGCTTATTACTTTTACTAAATTTTCGCCAACTGATTTCATGGTGTCAGGGTTAGAGAATGTCTCTTGATTAAAGGCGCCAATTATAGCTAGACTTTCAACTATATCAAATGGCAATGCTCTTGATACACTCTTTAAAAGGTTTGTGAATAGCATTACTTTTTTGATATATTCTATTAAATCTTGACCGGATTTTACAAGTCCGTGGCTGTTTTTAAATACAGCATCGCTGCAGGCATTGGTTATTATATATTCGCTATATAATGTCTCATTCTTTATATATGTTTCGCTGTTCCCCTTTTTTATTTTATACAAAGGAGGCTGTGCTATATATAAATATCCGCCTGTAATTATTTCCGGCATGTGTCTATAGAAGAATGTCATGTATAAAGTTCTAATATGAGAACCATCCACATCGGCATCTGCCATAATAACAATTTTATGGTATCTTAGCTTGTTGATATCAAAATCTTCTTTGCCTATGCTTGTTCCAAGTGCTGAAATAATCATGCCCATTTTTTCCGATGATATAACCTTATCAAACCTTGATTTTTCTGTATTAAGAATTTTACCAAATACAGGAAGAATTGCTTGATATCTTCTATCTCTGCCTGTTTTTGCAGAACCAGCAGCAGAATCTCCCTCTACCAAATAAATCTCCGATAAAGCGGGATCTTTTTCTTGACAGTCAGCCAATTTTCCAGGAAGGTTTGCTATATCCAAAGCACCTTTTCTTCTAGTTAATTCTCTTGCTTTTCTTGCTGCAACTCTTGCTCTAGCTCCCTCAAAAGCTTTTTCTATTATAGTTTTTGCCTCTGTTGGATTTTCTTCAAAATATCTGTTTAGATAAGACAGAACCTGTCCTTCAACCACGGTTCTAACTTCCGAAGACACTAGTTTATCCTTTGTCTGCGAAGAAAATTTAGGGTCCGGCACTTTAACAGAAATTATTGCTGTCAAGCCTTCTCTAATATCATCGCCAGTCAATTCTATTTTATACTTTTTTGTCAATTCTGACTTGTTAGCATAGTCTATAATTGCCCTAGTCAAAGCACTTTTTAAACCGGCCAAATGCGTTCCACCATCGCCCTGTCTAATATTGTTTGTGAAACAAACCATATTTTCATAATAACCATCATTCCAAGACAAAGCCAATTCAAAAGTAATGCCGTTTTCTTCTTTGCTCTTAAATATCAATGGTTTTGCAATAGAAGTCTTGCCTCTATCCAAATATTTCACAAATTCCAATATTCCATTTTCATAATGGAAAGTATCTTTTTTTTGTTCTTCACCCCTGTCATCAATCAACTCAATATAAACATTTGAATTTAAAAATGCCTTTTCCCTAATTGCTTTTTCAATTGTTGGATAGTCAAATTCCGTAATTTTAAAAATAGTTGCATCAGGAAAAAATGTCGTTTCTGTTCCAGTTCTATCACCAGCTTCGCCAACAACCTTCAACGGTTCAACCGTAACACCATTTCTAAACTCTATAAAATGTTCCTTTCCATTTTGCCATATTCTCAATTTTAACCAATCAGACAACGCATTAACACAGGATGCACCCACACCATGCAAACCGCCGGATACTTTATAGGAATCATTATTAAATTTACCACCAGCATGAAGATCTGTCATACAAACTTCCGCCGCAGAAATTCCTTCTGTTGGATGAATACCAGTAGGAATACCCCTACCATTATCCGACACAGTTGCCGAACCATCCTTATTCAATCTGACTATAATTTTATTTGCATATCCCGCCAAAGCTTCATCAATAGAGTTATCCAAAATTTCATAAAGCATATGATGCAAGCCCGTTCCATCATCCGTATCACCAATATACATGCCAGGTCTTTTCCTAACCGCTTCAAGTCCCTTTAAAACCGTAATTGAACTTGCACTATAATTTCCACTACTATTAATTCCACTTTCTATAATATCACTCATTTTTTTACTTATTATTAGTATTTAATTAAGACATTTCAATCATAGAACATAATAAATTAAATTCAAGAAAAATCTTATTTACAATTTTGCATTAAACCAATTTATCTAATAATTCATAAAACAAGAAAACGAATATAAAAACGATAAAGACAATATAATTAAAGATAGTATTATTAAATTTTCCTTGATTTTTACAACTAATAATTTATATTAACCATTGAATAATTATTATATGAACCCATAATTATTCGTGGTCTGAAAACCACGCAATACGCGGTTCTAAATATTTTTATAGGAATTATTATATTTTATATGAATTATAATAATAAAATTTTTAGAATTAGTAAAAATAATTGGTTTATCTATTTTTCCTATAATAGTAGAACCGGAGGGTGTAGAGACATCATTAACAGGTATTTTGCAAATTTGGCAGATAAAAATTTAAGCTAGAATCAAATGTTTTTACGAAATTAATATTGAACATATTAATGAGTAAAAATATGCAGATAATAGCTTAAATTTTTCCTGTCCTATGGATGATAATAAAATAACACAAAGACTTCGTC
>CALXXG010000086.1 GCA_944392625.1 uncultured Rickettsiales bacterium | reverse complement strand
AAGCTTCTATAATCTTTATAGCCAACTAACGATAGATCAAAAGCTTTATAGTATAGATATTGAGTTGATTTATCAATCCAATCATAGAATTGAGATTGCCATGCATCACCAACAGCAAAATAAAATACTATTGCAAATTTTAACATACCAACTATCATGGCTTTTGGCTTTTTAGGATCGCCAAATATATCTAAGTCACCTTTCATTAAGAAAGTTATTCCTATAACAATTATAGCTATAGCTGCTGCCAACTTTATTAATAATTGCACATTTTTTTGAATATTATAAAATATATTTTCACTTTCTTCCAATTGCTCGCCTATTATCATTGCATAAGTACTTGTTATATAATCATTATAGCTTGAATATTTATTATACCTATCATATTGTTCAGGAAAATTCTCTTCAGTAATAGCCTTTCCTTCTTTGAAATCTGTTAATGATTTTTCTGTATCAGTAGAACAATATCCGTCATCATTTGGTGTAGAGCCATCCATACAGATAGACCTTCCAGCAATATTATGGAACATATTATATATTGTTTCCCTTATACATTGAGCCATAGGTGCGGTAAAACCTCTAAACATCTTTAAATTAACATTATCTTTGCTGCTATTCTCACTCTCTGATAAAGGTTCTGGTAAATTTCTTGAATCTCCAATAAAATCAGAACAAGCTTGAGGCAAATATTTGCTAGATGTCATTTCAGGGAACGCATAATCACTTTCACCCATCTCTGTACAATGGGCTCTATAAAAACAGAAATTTTTTATTTGTCCATACGATTGAGTTGGATAATTAATCGCACCTTTTCTCCATATTTTATAATAGTCTGAACAACCATAGTCTAGATATTCGCCATCACAATATAATTGTTGTAATTCTGTTCCGCCTGAAAGGTTAAAATCATATGGACAAAAATTATCACTTCTAATACAAATATCAATACTGTTATATTGACTTTGATAAGCTTTAAATTTAGGCTTAATTGTTCCGACATCAAGTGTACAAGTTTCAGGATCTGAATCAGAGCTTCCAGATCTTAAACACATTGTGTTATTATTTCTATCATTATTTTCTGAATCGTATATACATATTCCAAGAGCACGTCTATTTTCACAACATGTTTTTGCATCTTCAAAAGCTTGCCTACATTCAATTTCATTATTTGAAAAACTTCCATCAGCTAGAATACATCCACCACCTTTGTACTGGAATCTTCCACAGGCATATTGGGCAGCTTCTTTCCCTTTAAAATAGTATCTTTGCTCTAAACCAGAATATCCTTTTTGTTCATTAGTTCTAGGATCTATACATGCGTCTTCTTCACCATAATATGTTGTAGATATTTTATATTCTTTACCCCTATACAGTGCTTCTCTATAATACCTATTTTTAATATTTTTACTATATGAAAATATATCTTTACAAAATTCATCATCATCACTTGGATTAACACAATATCCATCCCCATCTAAAGTGCTTAACATAGGTTCACATATCGCATAATATTTTGCGCAAGATTCAGTACATGTACTATCATAGCTTTTGATACATAAACTTAAGTTCGGATTAACATCGTTTGTTTGATTTGCCATGCATTCTCTCAAAGCAGCTTTACAACTGCTGGCCTGATTTGAACAAGCTGTTGCATTAGAATTTTTAGAATAACTCTTTTTATCGTTTCCAGAAAAAGTAATAAACTCATCACAATTATATTCACCAGTTATTATTTTATCCAATTTATAACTGTATGAGTTTGAAAATGATCCGTACTGAGGATACCATTCTATTGATGGAGCCTCCATATCATATTGTGTATAAGCATATGTGTTCCAATCATAACCACAAGTCTTTATATCATTTATGTATTCTTTTTCAAGTAATTGTTGTGTACCAATATAGGCGTAATAAGCAACCAATATGCCGGTAGCAATTCCACCAGCAATTCCTACACATGCCCAATTTGTTGTTGAAATACCAAGTAATATCAGTTGCGCGGCTGTTCCACCGGCCTGTGCAGGGATTGTTATTAATGGATCAGCTACAGTTCCAATCACTGCACCTTCAGCTATACCAGCAGCCCCATTGATTATCTGATCAACTATTTCATAAGCCGCTCTCCATCCATGTCCATCTTTTATTGCTTTGTCAATTACTTGCACTCCTCCGCATGCCAAACCAGCAGCAATTGATGTCACGCTTAAAGATATATTAATAGTTAGTGCTCCTGCTAAACATGCTGTGTTTTTGCTGTCATAATAATAATCATCGCCATCTTCTTTATATGGATTAAATGGAACATCTACATCTCCGCAAGTAATAGGAAGGTTTCCGTCAATATCCAAATAATTGGATGCATTGTTTATGTCTTCTTTTATTGAATTTTCTCTACATCTTTGAAATTTATTTATACTTTCATCTACTCCGTAATCACTACAATATGATGCAGCAAATGTCATATTATTTGAGCAATATGTAAATATCAAAATAAAAAATAAAAAAATTGCAGAGTAACTTTTTATTTCTTTAACTATATTTTTATTTTTCATTGTTTCTCCTAAATATTATTTTTTACTCATTATTGTTGACAGTTTTTGTACTTTTTACTTTATCGCCAGAGTCACCTTTGTCGCCTTCATCTCCTTTGTAATCACCACCTTTTCCATCACCCTTAAAAAAATCTCTAGCACTGTTATAGATGTTTTGAGCAGAATTTTTTGCTCCAAGTCCAAACTTTCTAGTAGCACCTCTTGCACCTTTTGAAATGAATTTACCAATATCAACAACTTTTCTATATATATCAAATGGATTACCTTCTTTTGTTCCAGGTAATTTTTTACCACCAGTTAAATTAGATGCAATGCCAGGAATCATTTCTAGCGCTTGAGTTAATATAAAGAATAAGAAAGCAACTCTTAGAAGGCTTATAACATCAGATAATATTACATCTGTTATCATAGGCAAAAACAAGCCAAATGAATGCAATAATGACCATGGGCTTGAAGTCATATTACTCAAAAAACACAACGGACTATTTCTTTTTAAATCAACTATTTTTATATTATCATTACCATCAGACCCGCAAGTAGTTGTAAATTTTTCTAAAGCACTGCTTCCTCTATCACCAGTATAATCCAATATAGCTCCACTTTCATCAGTACAAGAATATCCGCATACAAGTTCTTTATCTAAACCTTTTCCCTTAAATATTCCTTCACCCAATGTATATTTATCCATAATTGTAATTGCAACACCAACAAACAAAAATAATACCATTGGTTGCAGCGCAAAACTTATTAAATTTTTAAGCCATTTATCAAATATACCCTTTGTCCTTTTAAATAAAATACAAGGAATCATTATTGGTGAAACATACAGCATTATTGACATAGCTATTGAAGATGCCACAAAAATGTATACAGCCTTTATTGCAAAATTTATGACAAAAAATGCTAATAAAAATGTAGCAGCAGCCAAATATATGCCTATATTAAATGGCCATAGTAATGATATAGCTAGTGTCATAAGTAAATTTGGAGCGTCTAATGTAATTGCCGCGCCCAAATATTTGTTTATTTTACAATCTATGCTATCAAAAAATGCTACATATCTTCTATCAGCTGGGTATTCCCAATAATTATTTTCATCACCTTCCGGCAGTGTTATCAACTCATTGTCTTCTTTTGATAAAATATCATTTATGTCACCAAAATAGCATCCGTCATATTTTATATAATTTCCCTGTTGATCTTTTGTATCATCAAATCCAAATTTTGAAGTTATCATAGAAAAAGTATTTGAAAACCCGTATGTAAACATAAATATTTGCTTATACCACCAATCATTTGCAGAAAATGATACAACTATAACTACTTTAAGCATCATTATAACCATACTTTTTCTATCAAGCTTTACACTATTTGTTAATATGCCATAACCATATATTACTATCATGATTGTTAGTGTTAACATTATAAGACCGTGTATAGCTTCCAATAATCTTATTGTTGGAGATTTTGACCCCATTGCCTCAAATAAATCATCTCCTTTTGTAAATGCAGCACCACCTTTTTTTGAACAATCTTCTCCTTCGTCAGGAAATATATTCGTATCGTTCTTATCAAGTCCTTTACATTTTGTATGTCCTGCTGTATTTGTTAAAACATTTTTTAAAGTTTCAGATAAACATTCCGCGATTGGAGCTGTGAATGATCTATATGTCTTAAAAATTCTTTGATATCCCTCATAGGAAGCGTATCCCGTTGTATTGTGAGAACTGCCAACTAAGTTTATACATGATTTATCAATAAAAGGTGCATATGTATTTAAATCTACAAATGGCTGATCTGGATATTCTTCAACAATTACACAATGTCTGTCATATTGATAAAAATTCTTAATTTTACCCTGACAAGGCAAAGGTTGATCTGTAGCATTATCATAGCATTCGTCTTCAGTGGTAACATTATTCTCCGAATCAACACTTGATTCTTTATCAAAAAATTTCTTTTTTTCTGTACCATGCTGTAGATTAAAATTATATGGGCATAAGCTATAGGTTCTAGCACAATATTTTCCTGGATTTCCAGTTGTTGATTCAAATATTTCAAGCTGTATACCATTAACCCAACATTTTTCATCATCTATAGAACAAAAATTGCCAACCATGCCACTGGCATCACCCATCACAGATCTTTTATCCATTATACATACGCTTTTACTTGCTTGTTTACAACATTCATATGCTTCATCAAATTTATCCCCATCAGATGTTTTATACTGCAAAAATCTTTCACATGCATAATTACCCATATCAGAACCTCTCATATAATATAGCTGTGGAAAGGTTGTTTTACCCTGATTAACGTCATAATTTTTTGCCTCTTCTCTCGGATCTGTACAATTTGGATTTTGAATTTCTACACCATTATATAATCTTTCTCTAAACACTCTATCATTAATTGTTAAATATGTTCTATTACCGGTTTTTTCCATAAAGTCCTTATCTAACCTGTTGCATCTTTCAATTTCCCTATTGCAAGTTATAACATCATATTTTATAGATCCGCCAAATGCTCCTTTAGTTGGATAATATCTATTTACGTCTTTTAATACACTGGCACTCTCTGCACCAAAATCTAAATCACTACCCCACACAAGCCAATCAGCACCGCATAATTCAAAATTATTATAGGCAGTTCTGGCAACACCATATATAACAGCAGCCATTACTAACAGTGTAGCCGTTGCAGAAAGTCTAACGACAGCATTACCAAAATACATAGCTACAGCATATATCGCAGCATATGTTGTACAATATGTATTGGTAAGATCAATCGTTAAATCACCCCCTTTAGTTTCAGATAAATATAAATTAGCATTTAATGCAGGTAAAGTAGTTTTAAAGATATTTACACCATCACTTGTTGTTCTTACATCATAGCTTTGTTGTAATGGACGGTCAGCTAAAGCAAATGCACTGCTAATAAAAGTAGTTGATAGAGTTGTTGTTAAAATAAATATACTTATGAAATTCTTTATTAAATTCTTTATCATATTTTCCTCACTCTTTTATAAAAAATAGGTAACCAATCTTCAGGCTTATCACTTCCAATCTCTCTGATTATATCATCCAATAATAAAACTGTTTCTGCCCTGCCGGATAGCACATTTATGACATCAGTCATTCCAGATAAATCCACCCTAGCTATAACTCCACTATTATCCTGTTTTATTAAAAAATACCTTGTTCCTGGATCGGTGGTTTTTACTAATTGAAATTCTCTTTCTGATAACATAAATGCTGTTTTATAAACTTCTGTTGCTTTTAAATTAGGCAAATATATTTGCGTTGCAGTCTGTTGAACTAATGTATCAGAAATGGTTGATTTCGTAGCATCTTCAACTGATTGCGTAGCAAAAACCACAAAAGCATTTAACTTTCTTAAGACCTTTAACCAATCTTTAATTTTTGGTGCAAATATAGGATTATCAATTAAAGCCCACGCTTCATCAAGAATAATCATAGTCGGCGTTCCATCAAGAGAGCTATTAATTCTATGAAACAAGTATAAAAGTACAGGTCCTATGCTGACTTTATCTTTCAAAACTTCAGCCATTTCAAAACCAAAAGCTTTTGCCGAGAAAAAATTAATAACATCTTTTTCATTGTCAAAAAGTTTGGCATGTGATCCATCAGAATGCCACATTTCTAATCTTCCTGCTAATGTACCGGGACCAGCCATTCCTAAAAATGGCGCTATATTTCTTAAAACCCTTTTATTTGGTGGAAGTTTATAGTTTCCATTAACAGCTTCATTTATAATGGCTATATCAGTAGCAGTAATAGTTTCACCATTTACAGTAACTAATGCTCTTAACCATTCATTTAAAAAAGCCTTATTTTCACTAGTCTCTGGTAATGCTAATGGATTAAATCCTGAAACTTTACTTGAATCAATTATTGAATATTTACCACCTAAAGCTCTAATAAATATTTCTGCACCTCTATCTTTATCAAAGAAGAACATTCTGCAATTAAATTTTTGCGCCTGTGCGCAAAGAAAGTTCATAGTAACAGTTTTACCACCACCAGTAGGTCCTATAATCATTGTATGTCCAACATCTCTAACGTGAAAACTAAAGAAATACGGAGTTCCAGATACAGTATTTAAAACTGTAACTGCTGGCCCCCAATGGTTATTTTTTATTTTGCCAGATGGATAGTTATGAAACGATGCAAAGCTTGCTAAATTTAATGTATTGATTGTTGATGCTCTAACTATATAATTAAAATTTCCAGGAAGTTGGCACCAAAAAGATGCTTCCATATTAATTTTTTCTCTAACGCCCATTATACCAACGTTTGATAATTCAACTATGCACATTGATAAAGCATTTTCAACACCTTTTATACTTTCATCAAGACACATTATAGTAAGATGATGCTTTCCAAATGCAAATGTACCACTCATAGCCGCATCTAAAGCTTCATCAATTTCTTGTATCTGCGATACAGCAACATCCTCAGCCTGTATCATTCTTCTCTGTTGTAACTGCATACTTGAAATAGCAATCATTCTATTAACAAATTGAAATGACTGCGCAATAATAAATTCAAATGGTAATTGTAAAAATCCATCAAGCATGCCAGCATTTGTCGCAGGTCTATATTCCTTTAAAGATACCATACCGCCATATTTTGTTTCAAATGGAAATCTAGCCTCAAAATTTTTTGCGCCAAAATATAATCTATTAATTGGCAAATATTTATCTAATCCATATGGAATAAATCTATAGTTTTGACTATAACCACAATTAACAATTGTTCCTAAAAATTTGCATAAATCAGAAAATATGCCATTATTTGTTTCAGTAACCTCTAGTAATTCTGGTCCATAATTTGAAAGTCCATTTAAAACTCTTCCTGTGAGTTCCTCAAGTTCACTAAAGCTTTCTTTCATATCACGCCCAGCAGCAGATGCATCTGCTTTGTTTCTAAGTTTTTTTGCTAGTGCAGCTATTGTCGCTAAACCGCCCTTGTCTTCTTTTCTTATAATTGTAATATAATGTTCATTTACAAAACATCTGTCTCCATCATGCCTTTGTCTCCACTCTTCATTTACTTTTTTTGTAAACACATTTGTCATTTCACCTTCAGGAAAGGCTTCTCTTCTTCTTCTAATAGTATGGAACCACATTGCTAAATTACCAGATGACATACCTTTCATGAGGTTGTTTCTAGCTTGTTTTTTTATGTCAATATCCTCATCATCAGCTGTTTCAAATGCAAACCCTCTAACTTTAATGACTCTTAACATTGCGTTATCTTTAAGAAGAATAGTATCCGAATTCCAAAAGCATTTATATGGGATATAGATTGACTCTGATGTCTCCCATTTAAAATATTTTTCTTTTGGCGGTTGCGTAATACTAAGCTTCATAATACAAACTTTAGTTAATAAACGTCATAAGAATTTGTTCCATTATAAAATGTTTTGTTCTTGCATTTCATAAAATTACTTGTTTTCATTATAATCATTTCAAGAGTCAAAGGCTCTTTTAAACATATCAAATATGCAATACCATGAAGTGTTGGTAATACAACTAATAGATAAACAAAATTGCTAGTCATAACAAATAACATAAGAGAAGCAAGAGCATTCA
Source organism: uncultured Rickettsiales bacterium (assembly GCA_944392625.1). Taxonomy (GTDB): domain Bacteria; phylum Pseudomonadota; class Alphaproteobacteria; order Rickettsiales; family UBA1997; genus CALXSC01. Next base: position 28,781 of record CALXXG010000086.1, on the reverse strand, counting down.
TGCCGGCGAATACATATGTAACACCTAATATCATACTCGGTCTTGTAAGTCCTAAAAATAAAGGATCGTTATCAATTCTTCCACCTGCCATAATTCTATATAATATATTATACATATAATATATTACTTCTAAGAAAACTAAAATCAAGAAAAAAATAAATTTTTACAAGAGTTTACAAGAGTACTAAAATTATAATTTCATAAAATTGTCTATATACTTCAACAACATTTCGGCATTATTGATTATAATATCAGCCCCACTATTTAACAGCGTGTTTCCATCTGGCTTATGATCACCAGCAGTATACCCTATAACTCTTACAATATAATTATTATTTCTAATAAAATCTTCATTCACAAAGTTTTCTCCAGCTTTGCAACCAGTTGAGGAATCTTCAATAATTAATATTTTGCTTATATTGTTATTTTTTATTAACATATTTTCCAAAGAATAAATAAAAATTGCAGGATTTGGTTTATTTTTAACTTGATATTTATCAATATTTAAATATTTATAGCTATTCTGAAGTTCATGGCATGAATATCCATTCATTTTATTTATAATAGGATTATTAACAGCTTTACATTTTAAAATAAAATCCTCTTTAATTGCACTGGTGGCTATTACCATTAATATATCATTATATTTATCCAATTTATTAAGCAGCCACCCCATATTTTTTGTAAGATTTATTTCACCTGGCAAAATTATTTTAAATGATTTATTCGCATAATTTAAAAATTTTTGCAAATCATCTTCAGATAAAGAATTAATTATTCTATTATCAACAAGAATTTCAAAAATTTCTGTATATTTTTTCCCAGCACATTTTTTATAATAAAAATCATCTGTAAATTTTTCTAAATTTATAATATTATCTTTAGCTTCTTCCTTTAAAAAATTGTTAATAATATTTTTAAATTTTTTTTCAGAATTTGCCAACGTTCCATCAAAATCCCAAATAATAAGCAGCATATTAAATAACTATTATTAATATTATTCCATTTCAATTTTAATCCTAACATTGCTATTATATTTTTCGCTTAAAACAATTTTTCTAAGCAATTTTTGAATATTTACATTTTTTGTAGTTTTAACTATTATATTAAAACGAAACATTTTTGCTAGCTTCGCCATCATGGCAGGAGCAGGTCCCAAAATTTCAATATTTTCATTTATTGGAAATTTTTGAACTATTTTTTTTGCAACTCTATAGGCCAATATTTCTTTCAATGATGAAATAGATATTGTCGCCATTTTGCCAAAAGGTGGAAAATTGCCTAATTCTCTATTTTGCTTTTCAAAATCCAATAGCAATTCTTTATCTCCATTTTTTATTGCCTGCAGAATCAGATTGTCAGGATTATAGCTTTGAAAATAAACTCTACCTTTTTCTTCTTCTCTTCCGGCTCTTCCTGAAACTTGAGTTAGCAACTGATAAGTTCTTTCGCTAGCCCTGATATCACCGCCAAATAGACTTGCATCGCTATCAAGTATTCCAACCAATGTCAATTTAGGAAAATGGTGTCCCTTTGCCACCAATTGTGTTCCTATTATTATATCAACTTCATCATTTAGAATTTTATTAACAATTTCCTCAAGCTTTTTGTTTGTATCAGTAGTATCACTAGCCATAATTATTGTTCTAGCATCAGGGAAATATTCTTTAACTTCTTTTTCAATTTTTTCAACACCCGGTCCAAACTCAATTAAATTTTCACTTCCGCAGTGCGGGCATCTCGGTGGCTTTTCAATAAAATATTCACAGTGATGGCATACTAATCTATTGTTTGATTTATGATAGCTTAAATTGCATGAGCAATTAGGACACTGAAATTTTTCACCGCAATCAGCACATAAAACAACAGGCGCATAACCTCTTCTATTCAAAAAAAGCATTGATTGTTTATGATTGGCTAAATTGTTGGCCAATTCTTCTTTTAGTATTTTAGAGATATAATTATCTTTTTTTAGCTTTTCACCCTTAAGATTAATAATTTTAATGTCCGGCAAAACAGCTTTTCCATATCTGCTTGGCAAATAAACTTTCTTATATTTTCCTTTATCTATATTTATTAATGTTTCTAGACTTGGCGTTGCTGATGACAAAACTATTGGTATATCATTAATTTTTGCCCTGACAATAGCCAAGTCTCTGCCGTTATAACAGCCATTATCGCTTTGCCTATAGGATGCATCATGTTCTTCGTCAACAATTATCAATCCTAATTCTTGAAAGGGCAAAAATAATGCAGAACGCGTCCCAATGACAACTCTTACATCGCCGTTTAATACGCTTTTAAATATGTCGCTTTTTCTGCTTTCCGTAATTTCCGAATGCCATACGGCAGGTTCAAAATTAAACTGCTGTTTAAATCTTAAAATTAATTGGCTTGTTAAAGCTATTTCGGGAAGCAATATAAGAGCTTGCTTATTTGTTTCTTTTAGAAGCTTTGCAATTAAATGAAAATATACCTCAGTTTTTCCAGAACCCGTGGTTCCTTCTAAAACAAATACACCATAATTTTTATTTCTATAAATCTCATCAAATGCCTGCTGCTGCTCGTCTGACAGTTTATTTAGATTAAATTCACCTATATTTTGAATAAATTTTTTTTCATCATAAACTTCGTCAATTACTTCATCTCGTATAAGATTTTTCAAAACTCCTTCACCAACATTGCAATTATTCAATATTTCCTGCTTTGTAGCCACTTTATTATTTAAATAACGAACAACTGCCTGCTGCTTTTGAGTCAGTATTCCATATATTTTTTTAAATTGTGTGTTGTTGCTAGATGTTGCGTTATTGCTTGTTTCATTTTGAACATTACCATTCGCCACCTTTTGCAAATCATCGCGTCTATCCCCATAAAAATCGTTATCCATGCCCCACTTAAATTCATTCTCCGCTCCACTTTGAAATTCACCATCTGTGTCTCCGCGAAACTCACTATCTATTTCCCTATGAAAATCCTCCTTTAATATCCTGTGAAAACTATTTTTTGTCTCCCCATAAAAACTATCCTCTACCCCAATGTAAGTATCGCCCTTCACCACCCTATGAATATCAACATCTACCCCTCTGTGAACATCAACATATACCCCTCTGTGAACATCAACATCCACCCCCCTGTCAAGGGGGGCAAGGGGGGTTCTATCTACGTTATTTCCATTATCCATCGCCACTCCACACCCTTTAGCTTCCAAAACACATGAATTTTCATTTATTTTATTTTTTCCACTAGTAAATTCAATAAACCTTTTATTCAAACAATATTTTTTTTCCAGTTTGTCTTTCAAAAAATTAATGGGAGTTATAACCATTTTTAAAACATTTCCAAGCGGAATTAGATTATATTCAGCCGTCCATTTTATAAAATCTATTAGTTCTTTTTTAATTGGCTTTATATTTATTTTTTCCTTAACATCCTTAAGTTTGATCTCATATCTGATTTCAATATCTGTTTCTATAACCAAACCAATGAAGATCTTACCGCCGAATGGCACGCGAACAAAATCTCCAACCTCCAATTCAAAAGAAGAGTTGTAGGAAAATGGTTCATTTAATGCTAAAGGTATTATAACATTTACTATCATAAAAACAAATGTATATTAATTTTAAGAATTGTCAATTTAAAAATTATAAATAATAAATTTCTTTATATTTAAAATTTTCGTTATAAATTATTAGATATATTAATAATAGATTAAAAAATAGGAAATGACAGTAGATTATAAAGATTTAGGTTTTGTAAACACAAAAGAAATGTTTAAAAAAGCATATGAAGGAAAATATGCAATTCCTGCCTATAATTTTAATAATATGGAACAATTGCAGGCAATTATTCTAGCATGTTTAGAAACTCAATCACCTGTTATACTTCAAGTATCTGCAGGTGCTAGAAAATATGCTGATTCTGATATGCTAAAAGGCATGGCGAAAGGTGCAATGGATATGATGAAAAGAGTTGCAAAAGAAAAAGGATTAAAAGAAATACCTGTTGCATTGCATTTAGACCATGGCGCAAACTTTGAGATTTGCAAGGATTGTATAGATGCCGGTTTTTCAAGCGTCATGATTGATGGTTCTTCTCTTCCATACGAAGAAAATGTTGCTATGACTAAAAAAGTTGTTGACTATGCACATGCACATAATGTAACAGTTGAAGGCGAATTAGGCGTTTTAGGTGGTATTGAAGATGATGTTGTTGCAGAAAAATCACACTATACAGATCCAAACATGGTTGAGGATTTTGTTAAAAGAACAGGGGTTGACAGTTTGGCAATTTCAATCGGAACCTCCCATGGTGCTTATAAATTTAAAGTTGATAGAGAAGAAGACATTCCAGAATTAAGATTTGATATACTTGAAGAAGTTTCAAAAAGATTGCCGGGTTTTCCAATTGTATTGCATGGTGCAAGTTCCGTTCCACAAGAAGCAGTTAAAATAATCAATGAAAATGGCGGTGATATTGAAAAAGCATTCGGTGTTCCTGAGGCTCAATTAAGAAAAGCTGCATCTATGGCTGTTTGTAAAATAAACGTTGATAGTGATGGCAGACTATGGATGACTGCAGCTATTAGAAAATTTATGAAAGAAAACCCAAGCAAGTTTGATCCTAGAGAATATTTAAAACCAGCTAGAGAAGCATTAATGAAAATGTATATGGCTAAGAATGAAAACGTTTTCGGATCTTCAAATAAAGCTTAATAAATAAATATTTTAATTTTTCCCATATATAGGGAAAAATTAAAATTGATATATTATTTATTAGAACATCAACTCTACTACATCACCAATTTTATGGTTTTTTAAAATTCCATCATGCAATTTTACAGTTAAATAATTTTCTGTTCTACCAGTGGTTTCATTTTCAATCAAAACCTGATGAGAAAATTTTGATTGTTCTTTTGTAAAATCTTCTAATTGAATTTGTGCAATTGCCCTTAGTTCCTTCGCCCTTCTTCTTCTGGTTTCCATTGGCACTTGCTCCATTAATGCTGCAGGTGTATTTTCTCTTACTGAATAGGGAAAAATATGTCCAAAAACCAAACCGATTTCTTCAATTAGACTATAAGAATTTTTGTGCATGACTTCTGTTTCTGTTGGAAAGCCTGCTATTAAATCGGCACCTATAGCTATATTTTTTCTATATTTCTTTATTTCTTTGCAAAATTCTATAACCTGTTCTCTTGTATGTCTTCTTGCCATTCTTTTTAATATGGTATTATCACCGGACTGTAAACTTATATGAATATGCGGCATGACTCTTTCTTCATTAAACAGAACGTCCTTTAAGTCGTCATTAACATCAGCTATATCAAGAGAAGACAATCTTAATCTTTGCAAATCTGTTTCCTGCAATATTTTTTTCATTAGCTTTCCAAGATTAATATTTTCATCAAGCCTCTTTCCATAATCTGTAATATCTATGCCTGTCAAAACAATTTCATTATAGCCATTTTCAACAAGTCTGTTAATCTGTTCTATAATTCTATGGGATGGTATGGAAATGCTTTTTCCTCTTGCTAATCTTGTAGCACAAAAGGTGCAATGGTTATCGCATCCACTTTGAATTTGAATAAATCCTCTAGTTTTTTCTTCAAAACCTGTTATTAATTGCGGTGCAAGTTCGTGTAATTCCAATATATTGCTTATCAGAATTGGTTTATCATTTTTATTGTCATCGTTATCAAAATCCAATGATTTTACAGGTGATTTATAGCTATGGATTTCCTCATCAAAATCATCCTCTTCATCACAACAGCATTCTTCTTCATCATCACAGCTGCAATCATCATGATCGTGATTGCATTTGCAATCTTCTTCGTTTTCATGGCTATGTCCGCAGGCGCATTTTTTATCATGATGATGTCCGCAAGTGCATTTATGATCTTCATCATCGTGATGATGGCCGCATTTGTATTCGCTATTACATTTGCAACTATGATTTTTTTCTGCTTTTTCAATTAATGGAATTAACAGTTCATAGTTATTCTTTTGCATTTTGTCTATATTTCCAAATACAAAATCAACCTCTTCCATTTCACTATAAATATCGCCATTAGTTTGCGCTGCACAACCTACAACACCAATTATGGTATTAGGATTATCTCTTTTTTCTTTTCTAATGGCTTGTCTAAGTTGTTTCTCTGCCTCAGCCGTAACAGTGCAGCTATTAAAAATAGTTATATTTTTATCCTTTAGTTTATCATTTTCCTGAAGAAAAGTTTTTATAACTTCGCTTTCATAGGTATTTAATCTACACCCAAATGTTATTAATTTTATTGCCATTATTCAAGTTTTATTTTAACTATTTGATTATATTAAAACATTTTAAAAAAACAACATACTTTTTAAAAATCCCTTGACTTTATTTTTTAAAAATACAAAAATAAAAGCAACCTCTATGCGGCTGATTTATATAGAGTTAAAAATAATAATATATTAAAAATGACAAAAAGAATAAACGCAAAGAAAAAAGTAAGTAGATCTTTGGGCGTTAACCTTTGGGGTAGAGCTAACGATCCATTTTTAAAAAGAAACTATAGACCTGGCCAACATGGTACAGCGCCAAAAAGAGATACAAGTTATAGTATTCACTTAAAGGCTAAGCAAAAAGTTAAGAAGTATTATAATATAAAAGAAAGCCAATTCAGAACTATATTTGAAAAAGCTAAGAGATTAAAAGGTAATACAGAAGAAATTTTTGCAGGACTACTTGAAAGCAGATTAGCATCTGTTGTATATAGAGCTAATTTTGCACCAACTGTTTATTCAGCTAGACAATTAGTTAGCCATAAACACATTTTAGTTAATGGAAAAGCAATAAATATACCTTCTTATTTAGTAAAGCCAGGAGATGTTATTTCTGTTGCTCCTAATGCTAAAAAAATTCCATTAATTAATGAAGCTTTACAAAATATGGAAAGAGATATTCCTAATTATTTAGAATTAAATTCTAATGAAATGTCTGTTAAATTTTTAAACAAACCGGCATTAGGTGATATTCCTTACCCATTTGAGCCAGAGTTTAACATGATTGTTGAGTTCTACTCAAAATAATAATTACTTTGTAGTAATTTTTTTAATAGAGTATATAAAATATACTCTATTTTATTTATACTTATAAAAAACATTAACTGGACAATAAATTTTAATGACAAAAGTTAAAATTAGTATGTTATTTTTTATGTTAATACTTATATTTCAATTTGTCTAAATATAACACCATTATTTGATTTACTACGGTAAACTGTAAACAAAATAAAAGAAAGTGCATTATAAATATAAGCTTGCTTAATAGTATTTATATTTAAATAATCACACAATAATAATAAAAACAAATGAGATGTAAAAACAATGAAGAAATTAATACAAACTTAACCATTCACTTCGTTTGCATTGTACTTCGCAGACCAACAAGTTAAAATGATTCGGCAAGCTTATCATTTTTCTGCTTAGTGCTTCTCCTCCACTTGTTTTGCAAGTTCCTTAGGCAAACTGCGGTGGGTCGCAAGCTGCCATTGCAAGTAAACTTGCATGTCCCCCACCTTGTTTTCAGTCGGTACTTCGCACAACGATAAAATACCGAAATTAAGCAAGCTTGCATCACATCGGCTTCGTGCTTCTTACTACCTTCGGTCGTTAGGCACTTCGCCGAACAACAGGTTTGTGATTGCAAGCAAGCTTGCATCACATCGGCTTCGTGCTTGCTTGCAATTAGTAGTTTGAACCAACTACAGTTTACCCTAATAAAGTGCATGACTACGTCGTATTGTATAATTGCTAAAGCTAAACTGAACCCCCAGTCTAACTGGGGGTTTTAGAGATACAATAAAACCCACAATTGAAGTGTGGGTTATATAAAAAAGATTAGTGTATATGATTAATTATCTAAGCTTAATATGCAATTCTCTTAACTGCATTTCATTTACAGCACTAGGTGCATTCATCATTAAATCTTCACCTTTGCCATTTGTAGGGAAAGCTGTAACCTCTCTTAAATTTTCTTCGTCAAGGAGAAGCATAATAATTCTTTCAATTCCGAATGCAGATCCTGCATGAGGTGGGGCGCCATATTTAAATGCATTAACCATACCGCCAAACTTGTCATCAACAGCCTCTTTTGGATAACCAACTTTTTCAAAAGCTTTATACATAATTTCCGGTCTATGATTTCTAACACCGCCACTGGCAAGTTCATAACCGTTGCATACAGCATCATATTGATATGCTAATATGTCTAATGGATCTTCTGTATTATTTAAGGCATCAAGACCACCTTGAGGCATTGAAAACGGATTATGTGCAAAATCTAAAGCTCCAGTTTCTTCATTAATTTCATAAAATGGAAAGTCAACAATCCAACAGAAAGCATAGGATTCTTTATCAATTAAACCTAATTCATTTCCAAGTTTTGTTCTGACTTTTCCGGCCAATTTTGAAGCTTCAACTTTTGACCCGCAAGAAAAGAATAGCGTGTCGCCGTTTTCAAGTTTTGCAATTTTCTTAAGTTGTTCAAGTCTATCTTGATCCAAAAATTTTGCAACAGGTCCTTTTGCCTCACCTTCCTTTGTCCAAGTTATATATCCTAAACCTTTAGCACCTTCCTCAATTGCATAGGCAACCATTTTATCAAAGAAACTTCTAGGTTTCTCACTTGTTTGTGGTGCAGGAATTGCCCTAACAACAACTTTATTACTGCTTTCAAGTGCTTTAGCAAATACTGCGAAGTTAGATCCTCTAAATACATTGGAAACATCGCAAATTTCAATTGGATTTCTTAAATCTGGTTTGTCTGTTCCATATTTCAACATCGCATCCCAATATTTAATTCTAGGAAACTTATCATTTATTTTTCTTTCAGGTCTAAATTTTTTAAATATATTTATCATAACAGGTTCCATTACGTCCCATACATCTTCCTGCTCAACAAATGACATTTCCATGTCTAATTGATAAAAATACAATAATCTGTCAGCTCTTGTTCCCTCATCTCTAAAGCATGGTGCTATTTGAAAATATTTATCAAAACCTGCAATCATTAATAATTGTTTAAATTGTTGCGGTGCCTGTGGCAAAGCATAAAATTTTCCCTGATGTATTCTGCTTGGAACTAAAAAATCTCTAGCTCCCTCAGGGGATGACGAAGTCAAAATAGGAGTTTGAAATTCTAAAAAACCTTGTTTTTTCATTTCTTCTCTCATTGCATCAATAACATTGGATCTCATCTTAATATTTCTATGCATTTTTTTAGTTCTAAGGTCTAAGTATCTATATTTTAATCTTAAATCTTCAGGATAATTTTGAGTTTCGTCCGCTATTTGAAAAGGTATCTGTTCCGCCTTACTTTCTATCTCTATCTTTTTTAATTGAACTTCAATTTCACCTGTATTTAATTCTGGATTAACAGTTTCTTTGCTTCTTGCAACAACTATTCCTTCTATTGTAATAACGCTTTCAAGAGTAAGTTTTGAAGCTAGTTCTATTAATTCTTTATCTTGTTCAACATTAATAACACATTGAGTTATTCCATAATTATCTCTTAAATCAATAAATAAAAGTCCACCGTGGTCTCTTATTGAATGTACCCAACCGCTTAGCTTAACATTATCACCAACATTAGCAATTCTTAACTCATTACACGTATGTGTTCTATATTTTGTCATATCAAAATTAATTATTTAACAATATAATTATTGATTATTCTATTAAAAAAGCAAGAAAATATTTAAAATGTTTATCTTGTGCCTATAAATCCAATTATTCTACCCCTCACGCCTATGCCATATATTTTGTCATTTAATGAAAAAGGAACACTATAAAACATAAATGTTGTTGTGATTGAATCTTCAATATCTCCAGTTTTAGCATTAATTATTTTATATTCATTAACATTATTAAAGGCAAATATTTTTCCATTTATCATGGCTAAGCTTCTATAAAATATTAGATCTTTTTTCTTTTCTTTATCTTTAAATTTGTCAAGTTCTCTAAACCAATAAATTTTACCATCATAAGCATTCATGGCTATAACTATATTGTCAGTTGTAACCATATATATAGTTGAATTACTAACTAATATATTTGTCAACGAAGGCAAATTTTGTTTCCATAAAACAGACATTGTATCGAGATTAATTCCAGCCGTAATACCATTATTTGCCGTAGCTATTAAAATATTGTCAACAATTACAGGCGTACTATCTATATCTGTTAATTCAAAGTTTGAATATATCATATATTTTCCTGTGATATTCATATTAAATACGTTCTCACCGTTATTTTTATTTATAATAAATAGTTCGCCGGAAGAGTAAGAAGCTACAACATAATCTTTATATATTACAGGATTTGCGGAACCTAAAATAGCTGAATCTTTTGCATTTCCAAAGCTTATCCATTTTATTCTTCCATCATATGTGTCAAGCGCATATAATTTATTATCATTTGTAATAGCATATAAAGTTGTCCCATCTATAACTGGAGTTGAAATTGGTACAGTGTTTAATTTTTTTCCCCATATTATGCTTCCATCTTCAGAAGAAACTGCAATAACTTCGTTTAATCTTGTAGTAATATAGATTATGTCATTATAGAATGATATTTTACCACCATAATAATTTATAAAATTAGTTTTTTCAATAATTCTTGTTTTCCAAATATTTTTATCAAAACTATTCAAATTTCTAGCAACTAGATGACCTCTTGTATCAAGAAAATAGGCTATATTGTCAACTATTATTGGGCTAGAAAAAAAATAAGTTTTTACTCCAAATTTTTTTCTTGAAATTTTACTATCAGTAAAATTAAAATTTTCAACCCTGTAATTTTCTATGATTTCATTTAAAGTTGAACCATCACCATAATAGTTTGCAAATGTTTTTGCTATTGGAATTGTTATATTGTTTATATCGCCTTCAACTTCTATAATTGAATTATTTAAAAATATATCTTTTCTAACACCAAGTATTGGTTTTTTTTTGTCACAAGATATAAGTAAAATGATAAAAAATAAAAATAATAGCTTTTTCTTCATATACAACCTTTTAATATAGATACATATAGAATAAATAATAAAAATTTAATATCAATAAAAATATAATATCAATGATAAAAATGATATTATCAAGGCCGGTCCAAAAGGAAAATATTCGTTCTTCTTTAATTTTTTCCACAGTAATCCAAAAACTATGCCAATACAGCCTGATAAAAATAAAAATTGAGGCAGCAATTCAACTCCTAAAATAATTCCAGCTATTGTTATAAATTTTATATCTGCACCACCTATTGCGTCTTTTTTCTTTATTTTTGATACTGTAAATCCAGATAAATATATTATTATAAAATATATTATAGAAGAAATGACAGAATAAAATAGGCTTAAATTATTATATATAACAAATACAATTGATAATATAAGTAAAAATAACTGCATAGAATCCAATATAATATAATGTTCCAAGTCTGTTATTATCATTATCATGCTTATAACAACTATAAAATCAAAAATTATTGTATTATAGGAAATGCCGAATTTTAAATAGGAAATTAAGAATAAAATAGATACTACTAATTCTGTAAGCGGATACCTAACTGATATTTTATTTCCGCACTTTGCACATTTTCCTCTCTGAAAAATCCATGAAAATATTGGCACCAATGATAAAAACCCTATTGTTTTTTTGCACTTTGGACAATAGGAAGGCTTAAATATTATATCTTCGCCTAAGGGCAATCTATAGCTGGCCATTGTAATAAAACTGCCAAAACAAGCTCCAAATATCAAAGAAAAAATTATAAATATTATATCCATGCTATAAAGTATTATTTAATAATGAAAAAATTAAAGATATAGTAATACCAAATCCGGCAGAAAGCAAATCTCTTAAAATAACCCACCTAGCATTTCTATACCTATCTATCAATTTTATCTCTGTATTATTATCATATTTTGCCATACTTAATTCTCTGCCAGCTAGCACTCCTATAAAAACCCACGTAGTTGCCATAGGTATTGAATTATATATTGACATAAACACAATTACAAACGCAAAACATAAATTAATCATGGTAGTTGAACGTGCATTTGTCATATCTCTTTTTTCACTGACAATTTTTTGAATCGGTCCGCCTTTATTATAAAAAATAAAGCCAATCATTATGATGCCTAAAATTAAAAACAATATAAGTTCATATCCATCAAAAATACGAGGAACATAAACAACAATATTTACTGTATTTTGAGTCAGCCAAACGACCCATAATAACCCAGTAGACGCCCATTGAAAAAATTTCCATTCAGTTCTTTTTAAATCAGCATCACGCTGTATTAAAACCTTATCAAAATATTTTGACAAAACGCTCCAAAGTATAAAACTAAAAACAAAACCGAAAAAATAGCCGGCAAAAGTTTTTATAAGCATAAGACTAACCATATTTTGAGAAGAGAATACGGATAAAATCAAAAAAGTTGTACTTGCTGGAATTTTATTATAGGTTAAAAGCATTAATAATATTGGCGCAACAAAATGCATTACTCTAAAGCTAGAATCGTATGGTATATCTTTTAATCTGCCAAAATCTAAATAACCGCCAGTTTCAAACCATCCCAATAATATTATAGTAATAAATAATATGCTTATATATATCCATAATTTCCACCAAGAAACTTTGGAATTTGAAGTAAGGAACGTTCCAAGAGTCTGTATTGAATCATTGGCCATAGTGCTAAACATAGCTAAAAATAAGCCAACCCATTTCAATTTTAGAAATTCTGGCGATAAAATAATAACTAAGCAAAGAATTACAACCAAAAATACTATATTTGGAGTTGATAGAAACTTTAATCTTCTATTTTTTATTATTGGTACGACAAACTTTTTAAAAAAACTCATATTGCTTTATTTAGGCATATTAGTTTTAGACTATATAACTCGAAAATTTTTAATCAAGTTTATTTTAAAATATATTACAATTTATTTTATCAGTAATTAGCTATGCTATAACTACTCGCCAAGTTTCTTATAATGATATATAAAATTTCTCTTGATTTTTAAATTAAAATAAAATATCCTTGCAAAGTATATGTGTTTTATATAATATATTAAATAATAGGTATAAAAATGAAGATAGTTGGTTCTATAAAGAATTTAAAAAACAGAGATAAAAATTGTAAAGTCGTTAGAAGAAAGAAAAGCAAAAAAAACGGCGGTAAAAAGAGTGTTTTAGTTATAATTAACAAAGTAAACCCTAGATTTAAAGCATCTCAAGGTTAATAAACAATTTCAAGATAACATGGATAAGAAGGATCTTTGTTGTTCTTTTTGTGGTAAATCTCAGAAGGAAGCTAAAAAATTAATTGCAGGTCCAGGTGTTTGTATTTGTGACGAATGTATAAAGTTGTGCCATGATGTTATAGAACATGAATTGGCAAATAATTCTTCAGATTTATCATTCAATAAGAATAATTTAAAACCAAAGGAAATATTAGCTTTTTTAAATGATTATGTAATTGGACAAGATAAGGCCAAAAAAATCTTATCTGTTGCTGTTTATAATCATTATAAAAGAATAAATAATTTAAATGACAAAAATAACAATGTTGAAATTAATAAATCTAATATTTTAATAATTGGTTCTACAGGATCTGGTAAAACTTTATTAGCTCAAACTTTAGCAAAAATATTAGACGTACCATTTGCTATAGCTGACGCCACAACATTAACAGAAGCCGGTTACGTTGGCGAAGATGTTGAAAATATAATTTTAAAGCTCCTTCAAAATGCGGATATGAATGTTGCAAAAGCAGAGAGAGGCATAATTTATATTGACGAAATAGATAAAATTGGTAGAAAAAGTGAAAACCCATCAATAACTAGAGATGTTTCTGGTGAAGGTGTGCAGCAGGCTTTATTGAAATTAATAGAAGGAACAGTTGCAAACGTTCCACCTCAAGGCGGCAGAAAACATCCAAATCAAGAATTTATTAAAGTTGATACAAGCAATATATTATTTATCTGCGGTGGAGCATTTGTTGGACTTGACAAAATTATAGCTGATAGAAGTAAAGATACAACAATTGGTTTTGGTGCGAAGGTTAAAATCAAGGATGATAAAAAATTAAAAGATTTAATAAACGATGTTGAAACTGACGATCTTATAAAATTTGGTTTAATTCCAGAACTAGTTGGACGATTGCCAGTAATTTGTACAATTGATGAATTGACGGAAGAAGACTTAATCAAAGTTTTGACGGAACCAAAAAATTCAATTGTTAAACAATTTCAAAAATTATTCGAACTTGAAGGCGTTTCATTAGAATTTGAAGATGACGCCTTGAAAGAAATAGCAAAAAAAGCAATTAAAAGAAAAACTGGGGCAAGGGGTTTAAGGGCAATAGTCGAAAATTTATTACTTGATGTAATGTTTGATATTCCATCAGAAAATGACGTTGAAAAAGTTATAATCACAAAAGAATGTATAACAGAAAAAGCTCAACCTAAACTAATTCTAAAAAAGACAGTAACTAATTCTTAATAATATAAAATTTAACGGTTATTTATTAATAACCGTTATTGTAAAGTTATTTAATAATAGTCTGCATGCTATTATTCTTTATTTTTAGTAATAAGTTATTTTTCACTTCTTCTTGATTAGTTTTTTCTAAAAAATGTCCATCTTTATCTTTTTCTTCAACTTCTTCTGAAAAATTTTCAATACAATACTCATCTCCATCTTCACATTTAATATCTTCTTCAAATTCAACTAAATTATTATCAAAATGTAATGTAGAATGTAATTCTTCTTTTTTTGAATATTCATATTTTTTATTATCATTTTTTTCATCATTATTATCTTTTGTATCTTTTGAACTGCTATTATTAGTAATTATCTGATTATTATCAATCAAACATCCGTCATAATATAATTTTTTGCATGGTTTTCCTTCATGGTTATAACTATAAAAAATAGAATTTATCTTTTGAAAATTATTTATACTATACATCTCTATTCCCTGTATTAAATAAGAAGTTTGCGAACATGGCTCTTCCAACTGAATATTATCATTTTTTAGTGTGTAATATGTTGTTATCGGAATGCTGTAATTATTAAATGTAATATCAATTACTTTATCTTTAGCGTAAAAACAATCTGCAGAAAAATAATTAGAACGTTTATAGCTTCTGGCACTATCAAAGAAGTTTACCGTTTTTAATTTACCGTTATTTTTAAAGGAAAAAGATTTAGTTATAAATGGCATGGGTTCATGTCCTAAACATTGGTTGCATACAACCGTGTCTTCGTCAAATTTAGCCGTCAATATTCTTTGCCAAAAACCTATTGGTATCGTAATATTTTCAATATCAAATTTCATTAATAAACTATCATCCAAGCCATTTGTACTTTCTATTGAACTATATATTTCATCATCTTTAGCAATCTTTCCATCTGGTCCTATATTCATTTTTATCATGGCATCAAGCATAATGGTTCTTATTTGTAATAGTTCTTTTATAGAAAAAGTTTTTTTGATATTGTCTATAAATATTTTTTCGTATTCTTCATCAAAAAGATATTTAGTTTTTTTACATAAATTATTTAATATATTTTTTTCATTTTCAATAAAAGAATATAGCTTTGTAAGTAGTACATTTAACTTTGAATCAGAAAATTCTCTTTTTAATGATTCTAAATATTTCTTCTTTAGGCATAAGTTTACAGACTCAAAATCAACTTTGTTTTCTTTTGATTGTAAATCATCTTCTTTCTTTATTTTACATAAATTATAAAAAGAATAAAATAAAATTGGTAAATCACTTTCCAAAAATGCAGAATGTGTCATTAGCGTTATATTATTATCATCATTACCAATAATATATCCACTTTTTATATATCCTTTAGCTAACATTCTTGCAAGTGTAGCCTTATAAAGATTATAGGCCTCAGCGCCATTTCTTTCTCTAATATTATTAGATCCTTTTCCAGTATCATTTGCTTCATGGTTTCCAGCGACAATATTAATAGGCAATTTTTTATCTGGAAATTCATTTCTATATGTATCACACAATTTTTCTAAAAACAAAAGACTTGTAAGACTTTCCCTTCCTCTATCTACTATATCACCTAAATGATAAAATGAACCGGTGTACTCTTTATTAATAAATGGTGTTGGTATGACACATAAATTACTATTTAAAATATTAGTAAAAATTTCTAATTCATTTTCAGTAAACAATAAATAATTTTCTTTCAAAAATTTATTAAATTTTAACATGCCTTCTGATGAAAATATGTACATGCCATATTGTTTGGAAAAATCACCTATTTTAAAAGACAATTCACCATGTACATCATTTTCTATAATTTTTGCAAAACGTCTATAAAAATTATTTTTTATTTCCTCTATTAATGGTATTATAATTTTATGTTGTTTTAGAATATCTAAAATTTCATCTATATTTTTATAGCTTTTTTTAAAATCAAAAAAGTTAATTAATTTTTCATTATAAAGATTAGTTACTATCTCATTTAATAATGTCATCTTTTTATCAAAAAGAGATATAAAAAACGAACATACACGTGATTCGTCAACTTCTGAATTATATTCTATAGATTTACTAGGCAAAAATTTTTGATCAATTGTGTCGTAATATGTAAATTCACCTGGTTTTATTTTAACAATTCCAGATTCAAGTAAAGAAGCAAGCATTGCCGCAAAGTCGCCATGAGTATCGCTTATGATAGCTAATTTGTTGTTGTTTGTGTTATTTTCCATTAATTTACTAAGAGAAGAATAGCAACTATCTAAAAAATATATTTGCTGATCTAATGTTAACTGAGACAAATCAACGATTGCTTTATTTAAATTCATATATTACCTTTACTTAAAAAACTAAAAGATATTATAACATTATATAAAATATTATCAAGAAATTTTACTAATATTTTATAGCTATTAAAAATTGCTTTTTATTTTTTATATTTTACTATATCATTTAGTTCAATAAAAAAACGTTAATATGAATAAATCTCATGAAATTAAATCTAATGTTTTAAAAGCTTATGATATTAGGGGACTTGTTGATAAAGAAATAAGTGAAGTTGATGCTTATTTTGTTGGAAGATCGTTTGGCACAGTATTGAGACAAAGAAATAAAAAATCTTGTGTTTTGGGATACGATGGAAGACATACTTCACCTCTATATTCAAAAGAAACAGCAAGAGGTTTATCAGAATCTGGAATAGATGTTATAATAATTGGATTAATGCCTACTCCAGGTGTTTATTTTGCAATGAAATATTTAAATACAGATGCTGGATTTATTATAAGCGCGTCTCATAACCCTAAGGAATATAACGGCTTTAAAATGTTAACTCAAGAAGGACCTTTTTGGGGTGATGATATTCAAGAATTAGGCAGAATTTCAAAAAGCGGTGATTTTGCAGAAGGAAAAGGAACTATAAAAGAAGATAAAAATGTAAGAAATGAATATATAAAATTTTTAGTTAGTCAATTTAAACCCGGCAAAAAAACATTAAACGTTGTATGGGATGCAGGAAATGGTGCCGACGGTGCAATTCTTGAAGATGTTATAAAACAGTTGCCAGGAAAACAAAAGGCAATTTTTGCAAATGTTGATGGAGATTTTCCTAACCATCATCCAGATCCTTCTGTTGCAAAAAACATGGAAGCATTGCAAAAAGAAGTTGTTGAGGGAAAATATGATTTAGGCATTGCTTTTGATGGAGATGGCGACAGATTGGGCGTTGTTGATTCAACTGGATACGTTTTATATGGAGATCAACTATTGCTTGTTTTTGAAAGAGAATATCTAAAAACTCATAAGGGTGAAAAAGTTATGTCCGAAGTAAAAGCTAGCAAGGTATTATATGACGACATAGCAAAAAATGGCGGAGTTCCAGTTATGTGGAAACCAGGACACTCAACTATAAAAGCTAAAATGGCAAGTGATAATATAAAATTAGCAGGCGAAACAAGCGGCCATATTTATTGGGGTGAAAACCACAATTTTGATGATGGAATTTATAGTTCAATGAAATTGCTTAACATCTTAAGCAATAGCGATGAAACATTGCACGATATAATTGCATCATTACCTAAAGTTTATGCAACGGCCGAAATTAGAGCAACAGTTGGTGATGAAAGAAAATTTGAAATTTCACAACAATTGGCTGAAAAATTAAAAAAAGAAGGCAGAGACTTTGTTGGTGTTGATGGCGTTAGAGCCAATATGCCGGATGGATGGTGGCTAGTTAGGGCATCAAATACGCAGCCTGATTTGACTTTAAGATGTGAAGCACTAAGTCCTGAAGGACTTGAGAAAGTTAAAGCTGATTTAGTTGAACAATTGAAAGCATTTGGAGTCGATGTAAAATTATAATTCAATTTATTATTGTAGCGTTGAATGCAAAATCAACGCTACATTATTTTTATATGTCAATCATATGCCAGCTTTCATCACATACGTTTTCATCCTCTATAGCCTCATCATAACTGATATTCCCATAGCTATCAGTGCTTGGTATAACACAATCGCTTCTCATACTTCCTTTATTATATTCTCCATCATCCATTTTATCATCAATGCTTTTTAATATTTTTGCCGGCATTCTATCTTCATTTTTCCATATCCGCTCGGATTTAAAACTAAAAAATTTTTGTTATTAGTTCCATAATCAAACCTAGATGCGTCATTTTCAACTTCGCCACTTCTATAATAATAACTTGCATTTTTTATAATTTTTGAAAACATTGTGTTATAGTCCGAAGAAAGTCTAAAATCAATAATTCCATCTAAACCAAGCTCAGCAAGAGATAAGTCTGGATAAAATATTGTGTTATCATAACTATTATAGCCGTCATTTATATCATTAAAATGGCTTACAGGTAAATAATCATCATTACCTAACATTCCATCTTTATTAGTATCACCCGACAGTCTATTGTAATCAGTATAAAATGTCAAAGCCGCCTGTTTCATATTTCTAATTTCGGTCATTAAAGCTCTTACTCTAGCACTCTCTATAAGAGATTGTCCACCTGTAACACCTGCTACTAATAGTCCTATTATAATTAATACTATAGATAGTTCTATAAGAGAAAAACCCCGCTGTTTTTTGTTGTTGTTATTTTTTATTTATTAATAAATTAGTTAGCTGTGTCATATATGATATAATTTTTATTAAAATAAAAAGCAAGAAATATATTAAAAATTGAATAAAATAAAAACCCTTAGTTTTTAATCTAAGGGTTAAAAAATATAAAAATTATATTTTAATTATTCATTTTTTCATCTAAAGATGTAGCAACAATTCCACTTTTTAAAATTTCAATATTTTGAGATAAGTTTTCTAATCTTTGAGTTAATTCCTCATTTTTTTCTTCTTCATTTGTAAATTGAAAAATCATTACATGACCTCTAAATAAAATTGTCTCTCCAGAATATTCATTCACTAAATCCATAATTCTTGATAATGATGGATCTGTATCCAATATTTTTAAAAGCATTAGCTCCCTTTCAATATAATTGTTTGATTGAAAGTTTGAAGCATGCTTTATAAAATCAAGCTGACTAAGTTTTTCAATTAAAGCATTAACTCTTAATCTATTACCACTAACATAGAAAACAGCCCTCTGCAAACTTGTATCTGTTTTAAAATTTGAAATTGTAAGTTTTTCAATATTAATATCATTTTCAGAACAAAAAGTAGCTATTTTAGCTAAAACTCCTTTAACATTATCTATGATCAAAGTTATTAAACTTCTTTCATCTTCATTTTTTGTATCAGGAATTGGATCTTTAGAGGCCTCTAACACTTGATTTTTTATACTACTTAAATCTGTCATATTTTAAAACTTTATGAATATATGTATATTAGAATATATATTGCTTTTTAAAAATCAAATAAATTCTTATTAACGGGATGCTATATAAAAATTATCTCCACTTTGCTTATTTCTTTGTTCAATATATTCTACTTTTTTTGCAACATTGTCATTTTTTAACATATCATTAATCACTGGATTTTGATTTAAAGAATCTCTAGATTTTAAACTTTGCAAAATAGAAGAAATCTTTAATAAAGCCATAGTATCTTTTACTTCACCATTTGATTCTTTTAACAATGATGCTTTTAATGATAGTTTTTTTAATTCTTCTAACAAACTAAAATTTTTATTAAATATATTTTTCTTTTGTTTAGAAATTTCAGAAAAATATTTTAAAACATTTTCTTTGCCTTCCTTAGTTCTTTTAGCCTTTTTCCATTCATCCTCAATTGCAAAATAAAGATTTTTTTCTAATTCTTTTACTTGATTTATAGAATTATCAAAATCATCATTCATTTTTTGCCATACAATCTCCTCAGTATTTTCACGAATTATATTATTAAGATTTTTTAAAGTATCTTGCTTGTTTTTAATTTCTAAATCAATTTTTAGCAAATTTTCATTAGATTCATTTGCATTTCGTGTTTGTTCTTCTTTTAATCTTTTATCTGTTAAAACTTTTAATTCCGCTTTTAATTTTTCTCTTTCTGCTTTTAAATTTTCAACACTATTAAAAATATTCTTATATAGATTATAAATTTCTGTTATAAGTCTATCATTATGTTTTGAAAAATTGTTAAAACAAACATCCTTTTTTTTACTATAAAAATCACCAATATTTTCAAGTTTTTTATCCCCTATAGATATCACATCAATTACATGTTCCAATATTATGTATTTCGTTATACCGTCAACCTCATTTGGATGATAATTATAGTAATCATTATGATGTCTGTTCATATCTCCGTGAATTCTTCTCATAGCTGCTGCTATATGTTTAAAAGCTGTTTTTAAATTTTCTTCAATATTACTAATTTTAGTTATAAATTCTTGAGATATATAATGTTCTATAATATCTTTTTCATCAAGTTTATCGGAATCATGTACAATAAGAGCTTCTTCAAGTTTTTCTTTATAATGTTCCAGATTTTTCTTTTCTTCTTCCGATAATAAATTAAATTTATTAAATTTATTAAATAGCCTATAATATTGTATATTTCTTAACTGATGATCTATTAACGCCTTATTAAGAGAAAATAAAATTTTTTCATCAGCCAAGAAAAAAGTATCATAAGCAAAATCTTTTAGTATTTTTCTTGTTTCATCAGATAATGTTTTGGATGATAATTTTTCTGAATTCTCCAATTCACCATTTGTAATAGGAAATTCTAATTTTTTTATTGTACTATCAACAGTTTCACCAAGTCCATCGCTTAGAGAATTTAAAAAATCTTTGTCTTTTTTTGATAACTCAAGCATATTTTTTATTTAGTTTAATTTATATAAGTATAAACTTATTATAGTTTAAAGTCAATAAAATTACAAAATATTTTATAGTTTCTTAGAAAAGTCTAGAAATATAAAAAAATTTTTTTAATATGTGTTTATTATTACAAAACAACAAAAGTAAATCAAATGAAAAGAACAAAAATTGTTTCAACAATTGGTCCAAAATCACAGGATCCGGAAATATTAAAACAGTTATCACAAGCAGGTGTTAATGTTTATAGGATGAATTTCTCTCATGGTGATCATGAAGAACACGGCGCTAAAATGGATAATATCAGAAGATTAGGTTTGCCTGGTGCTATTATGCTTGATACAAAAGGGCCAGAAGTAAGAACTGGCGAAGTGAAAAATCCTTTTGAAGTAAATGTTGGTGATAAATTTACTTTAACTATAGATAAAGGCGTTTATGAAGATACAGGCAAAATTTCTGTAAGCTATCCTGAATTTATAAACGATGTAGAAGAAGGCAACATCTTGCTTTTTGATAGTGTAATGAAAGCCAAAATTACAAAAATTCAAGGACATGATATATTTTGTGAAGTTATCAAAGGAAAAGGTAAAATAGATTCAAGAAGACACATAAATTTAATGGGAAGACATGTTTCCTTACCAACATTAACAGAAGCAGATTGGAATGATATAGATTTTGGTCTTGAAAAAAAAGTTGATTTTATAGCTCTTTCTTTCTGCAGATCAGCAAAAGACATTGAAGAATTAAGAGAATATTGTAAAAAAAAGGGACATGTTCCTGGAATAATATCAAAAATTGAAAACGCAGAAGCTGTTGACAATCTTGAAGAAATAGTTCAAGCTTCTGATGCTGTTATGGTAGCAAGAGGTGACTTATCTGATGAATTCCCGTTTGCAAAAGTTCCTCAAGTACAAAGAGCAATAATTGAATTATGTAGAGAATATGCAAAACCAGTTATTGTTGCAACTCAGATGCTAGGCTCAATGCAAAACAACATTAAACCAACAAGAGCTGAAGTTTCTGATGTTGCAAACGCTGTATATCAAAGAACAAGTGCAACAATGACATCTGAAGAAACAGCCAGAAGTATTGATCCAGTTAATACAGTAGAAACAATGGCCGAAATTATAGAATCAGCAGAAGAGGAATTTATAGCCGACCCTTCAATGTTTAGCAAAGAAGATATTGATAGTGACGATTTTATAAAAGAACAATTAGTTATTTCTTCAATGTTAGCTTTAAACACAACAATTGGCATTGATTCCATTGTTGTTTTAACAAAATCAGGAAGAATGGCAGATATTATTTCAAATGAAAGGCCAGAATATCCTATTTTTGCTATAACTGACAACGAACTTGTTCGCAACAAATTATCATTATCTTGGGGTGTAGTTCCAATGATGATAAAATTTAATGATAATGATTATGAGGCAACAATAGAAGAAGCTTTAAATGCTGTTAAATCATTTGAAGATTACAAAACTAAAAAATGTTTATTAATTTCTTACTACAAAGTTAACGGAAAAGAATATCCTTTAGTAACTATTAGAGATATTTAACATTTATTTTTTTCTTTATGGTGTTATATATAAAAATATAGCACCATATTTTATCCATAAACAAATAAAATGGTTTAAAAATATCAATTAATTTTATCAATTTCTAAATTTATATACAATATTAAACATCATAAAAAAAATAAAAATAATTTAATTTTGTTCTTGACTGTTTATTTTGATAAATATAAATTACCAATTAGTTCGTATAATAAAATAATATAATTATGTTAAATTTCTTCGTAAGGCTTTCTGAAGTCCTTAATTCTATATTTTTTTATGAAATATATGGTTTCCCTATTTTAGTTGTATGGTTATTTGTTGCTGGTATTTATTTATCATTTAGACTTAATTTTCCAAATGTAAGATTATTTAAACACGGCGTTAGCGTTGCTGTAAAAAATAAATATTATTCTCCAGATGATCCTGGAGAAATGACACCACGACAATCTCTATTCACATCCATAACCGGAACCGTTGGCTTAGGCAATATATCTGGTGTAGCAATAGCTGTTGGACTTGGAGGACCGGGTGCTGTCATATGGATAATTATTTGCGGTTTTTTTGCCATGAATACAATTTTTGCTGAGACAGTATTGGCTCAAACCTATAGAGAAGTTAAACCTGACGGCAAAGTAAATGGCGGACCATTTAGATACTTAAAATACGGCCTACAAGAATTAGGTTTTGCAAAATTTGGCATCATATTATCATTATGTTTTAGTATTTTTTTTATAATTGGATCAATTGGAAGCTTAATGATTCAAGTAAATCAAGCTATAGTCACAATCACAGATTTTAAAATATTTTCAAATTTAGCCGTTATTGCAACAATTATTTTTTGTTTAGGTGTATTTATAATTATTGCTTCCGGCACAGAAACCGTTGGAAACGCAGCTTCCAAATTAGTTCCAGCCATGGCCCTAATTTACACAATAGGTATTTTCACAATATTAGCCTTCCACATAAAAAATATACCATCGGCCATTCTTGAAATAATAAAAGATGCATTCACAATTAAAGCCTCATTTGCTGGTTTTATTGGCACAGTAGTTGCAACTGGCATCAAAAGAGCTGCCTACTCAAACGAAGGAGGACTTGGAACTAGCGCCATAGCCCATGCTGTTGCAAAAACAAAAGAACCTGTTAGACAAGCATCAATAGCCTGTTTAACTCCAATGATAAGTGCGGCATTTTTCTGTTTTTTAACTGGTCTAGCAATAGTTTCAACCGGAGTACATGCAGGAGACACTGAAGGCATAGTCATGACCAAAAGAGCTTTTGCAACCGTATCTTCATGGTTTCCAATAATATTATCCATAATGATAGTAATATTTGCATTCGCCAACTGTTTAGCAACAATATTTTATGCACAATCAGTTTGGAAAGGACTATTAAAAGGAAAGTATCTAATGATATTTAATATCGTAGCAGTATTATTTTTATTTCCAGCAGGATTTTTAGACTTAAAAACCGTTGTTGACATATCTGATGTATTTTTTCTAAGCATTTCCATCCCAAACCTAATCGGCGTATATATGCTCGCAGGCGTTGTTAAAAAGAAATTAGAAACCTACATAAAAGAATTAAAGGAAGGCAAATTTGATAAGATAGAATCACAGAAAGTTAAAGCAAACAACTAAATCAAATACGCCCCCATTCTTATTGTTCAAGTATAAAGTCAAAAAACTTTATCCTTGAACGTAAAAATGGGAGCAATAGTTTATACCTTCAAAAATACTCCTCAATATGCTACAATCCATCTTATTTGCCTACAGATGATCCTTCAAGAAAAGGTGAAAGTGCTGAGGTTCAGATTGGTGACAAATATACAGGTGGTGCTATGTGGGGTCGTTCAACTGGTGGTACAATAGTATTTGGTACTTGTGACACATCAAGTCATGATATTCAATTTGTTAAAAATTTTGTTACTAGTGATGATACTAATAGTATATTTGAAGAAAAAATATATGATAACTACGGAATAGAAACTGAAATATCTAAAATGATATCAAAATTAAAAAACGAAGGTAAAACACAAGACGAAATCATAAAAGAGATATATAATTATTATGGCAAAATATATGGAGACAGCATTATAAACAGACCTTTCAGAGTCTGCAATCAGGACGGCACATGGGGTCCTATCTATAACCCTTGCGTAGAATTTAAAACCTGCGTAGCTAAAGACATAAATACAAAGACTCTATTAGAAATAGGCGGTTTAAGTACAACTGGCAAGTTCCAAACAACAACTACCAACAACAACGGAGTTGAAGAAACTAAAGAATTATTATATAATGCCGCAGAACAGCTAGCTACAAAGAATCTTTCAGCTGAATCTATAAACAACTCCACAACACCTCCTGACACAACGGCATTATCACAATGCAAACGTGAATTCTTTGAGGTATCTGAAACAAGCGATCCTATAACTGGAGATATTATTTCATCTGTTGGACAAATCACTGCCAATTG
The DNA here is from genome assembly GCA_944392625.1 of uncultured Rickettsiales bacterium. Taxonomy (GTDB): domain Bacteria; phylum Pseudomonadota; class Alphaproteobacteria; order Rickettsiales; family UBA1997; genus CALXSC01. The sequence goes on along the minus strand of CALXXG010000086.1, from coordinate 3,407 downwards.
CAACTTAGACAAAGGTGAGTGGGAAAACATAGTTTCAACCTGCAAATTAAGAACTTGCAGCGCTTTATCAAAAGACGAAGTATTAAACATACTAATTGAAGACAACAAAAACTTAGGCAGTCACATAAACACAGATAAAGTATACTACATAAAATCTTCCGGCTATAACGGCAACATACAGCTTCCAGGAGAAAACACAAACCCTAACGTACCTGGTTTAGGAAATACCTATGTTGACTACAAACAAGAAATAGCTTGTCCTACAGGCTACGATTTCTGTTCCGGTGAAAACAAAAACGGCAAAAGCTGCATAACATCCAACGGAGAGTTAGACGTATCAGCTACTAGAACATCAGAATATGGATTTTCTGACAACGGCAAACTACTCTATGTATGTGATGTAGATGTACAAAAAGAAGGCGAAGCAGCCACATCTTCCAATGACTTCAAAATCAAATATCTAGACAAAGCAGCACTACAGGGCAACAAAATGTCCAACAACCCTGATGCCATGGTATTAGAAACAAATTCTTGGACAAGATACGGGCAATGCGTTCCTCAGGCTTGTACAAGAAGCGACTTAGACAAAATATTAAGCAACTATTCAATTGTTGACAGCAGCAACAATCCACTGGATAGCAGTGCTGCACCTACAGACCTAATAGCCAATAAAACAGAATGTCAGAAAATATTCTTAGAAAACGGCCAATACAGTTCTTGCTACAGCAGCAACTCAAGTTTTGGTGGAGGAGTGTACTCTGTAGGCACAAAAGTCAATCTCACTTGCAAAACAGGCTATTACAACGTATCTTCCAATATAAATTCAAATGGTTATGCTGAATGTGAATATGATAATACAAAACAAAAATATCAATGGAAAGTTAAAGAATTACAATGTATTCAAACATGCAACATAGACGAATTAAATCAAGTTGGCATGAACGTAACTAAAGACACAATAAGCAAAGTAGTTAACAGCAGCGGCAATGAGATAGCACCTCAAGATGCAGGCAATGGCCACACTATCATAAAAACAGCGGATGGCACAGACTATGTTACTTTAGAAAACAAACAATACTTTGCCAACAATTATGGATTCACAGTAACCGCGTGCAAGTCCGGATATGACATGATGAAAAATAACGGCACAGCCGGTGAATTTAATGCTATATGCAGAAATGGACAATGGACTAGTGGGGGAGAGTGTCTGGCAAGCGGGTGCTGGGTGGGGAATATTGGAAGTATATATTCAACATCGCCTTTGAAGAATGTAAAAATTAATATAATATCTAACTCCGGTAATGATGGATTAAAAGGGGGAGAAGACAAGGCTTATGGTGCAACTGGTGGAAGTGGTATAAACATTACTGGAAACTATAATAAAAATCTTTATAATATAAATATAATAAGAATACCTGGTGGAAATGGCGGAAGTGCTTGTGATGGCATTGAAGTTAGAGGAGACGGTGGCGCTGGAGGAAACGGTGGTGATGGATATGCCGCTTATGATTCTACTAATAAAAATTATATTGTAGTTGCCGGAGGTGGAGGAGGTGGAGGAGGTGGAAGTGGTTCAAATTGTTCTACTGATCACGGTACTATAGGACATGTTGGAAAACCTTCAAACACAATTATAAATTCACAATGTAATATTCAAGGTGGTGGTAATGGAGAAGCACTAAGTGGAGTGAGAGTTTGTGGTGGAAGTGGTGGAGGAGGTGGAGGTGGATGTTCTCCAAACAATGGAGGAAGCGCAGGAAATCATGGACCAACTGGTGGAACGTGTGGTAATGGTACAGGAGGTTATGGGGGAGAAGCCGGTACATCTTTTGCTGATACTAATTTTATTCCTATGGGACTTTATAAACTTGCTCCTACCAATAGTTCTATTAATACAATTATATGTTGGGGTACAAACACATTGTGTGATGAACACAAAAGCTTTATACTAACAGTTCAAAAAATAATGTCATATAATTGTTCAGTAGAACAAAATATAGTCATTGGAGAATTACCAGATAACTTAGTTGCAGTAGATTATGGAAGCGGTGGTGACTACTGTAGAGTTTATTTAAAAAAGGGTAGTACATACACTTGCGATAATAATTTATGCGGAGACTCCGCATATGGTAAAACAAAACAGTGTAATAGTCCTGGAGGCGGAACTGTATATGCACAGGAAGGAGAAACATTTACTTTAAATTAAAGTTTATATATACAAATCAAAAAAGCCTTGTTATATACTTATAAGAAGGCTTTTATTTTTAAAATATTTTTACAATTTATATTTTAAATTATCTAAATTGTCTCAATATTAAATTATAAACTTCACTTATAGTATTGAAAAAGCTTTGCTTTGTAGATGCTAAAAACATTTAATATTTGTTATGTAAAACTTATTTATATTATATTTTATTATATTTTTATAAGAAATTTAAGTTATTTTAATATTTACTTTTAATATATTTTAAGACTGTAAAAAATAAAATAGTTGCTATTAAATTGTACAACTATTTTATTATTATTTTACTATTGTTTTGCGCAAGTACAATTTTTATTTAAACAAGTTCCCCATTTTACAATAGCGCTACCATCACCATTTGATAATCCTTCACAATACGATTCTGCTTCATTCTGGCATGTTTTTCCAACTATACTGTTCATGATAGAAGTATCAGCATATCCGCTACCTCCACCTCCACTTCCGCATTTTTCATTATCTGAACTGTCATCTCCTCCACCTCCACCATAATATCCACCACCTCCGCCTCCGCCAGTATTTCTAGAATCATCATCTCCATTTCCACCCTGAAAACCTGCTCCATCACATCTTACATTATGATTTGAACTTCTCTGGCATGTACCTGCAACCATTTTTCCAGCTTCTGTTAAAGTTCCACCAAGTCCATAATGTTTTCCTATTCCACTGCTTCCATTGATTCCATTTTGATTTGCACCACCACCATTTCCACCTTCACTTATATGAGCGCAACCTCCTCCACCGCCACCAGCGACTAAAATTCTATTTTCTATTTTATCCTCACCCTTTCTTATATCTGTAGCGCCTCCTCCTCCCCCTGCATTTGCAGCAGTCTTACCATCGCCACCATAGCCGCCATCACCACCACCATTAAATCCAGGAGAGCCATAGCTATTGGAACCACCATCACCACCAGCACCACCAACCTTTATAAATATATATGAAGTATCATTTTCCAATATTCCAGATGAAAAACCACCCCAGCTGCGCCAACTAGATCCTTCTGTGTTATCATGCCCTTTTCCACCTCCGGCTCCATACAGTTCAAATAATATCTCTTCTCCATTCTTTATACCAAAGTTACTTGGATTAAATGTATAGCTTCCAGGCGTATTATATTGAACGCACCCGCTTGCCAGACACTCTC
>CALXXG010000085.1 GCA_944392625.1 uncultured Rickettsiales bacterium | reverse complement strand
TTCAATGTAAGGTTTATATAATGCTTCAATCGCAATCTGCTCTTGAATATCCTTTTTTATATCATTTATTTGTGGCCATACATCTATTAGTTGTTCAATAGTGATATTAGGAAAGCTTAACAGCTCAAAAGCTGTTCGTTTTACACCATCCTGTTTTACATTGATATTATATTTTACGAGTTCAGTAGGAGTGATAACCAACTTTTTCAAAATTTCAATTCCATCTTCAATATCTTTTTTCCTCTGCAAAAATCTTTCTTCTCTTTCTTTTGAAATCAAACCAATTTTAATGCCTTTTTCCGTAAGCCTTAAATCCGCATTGTCAGCCCTGATATTTAATCTATATTCGGCTCTTGAAGTAAACATTCTATATGGCTCATTTGTGCCAAGAGTTGTTAAATCGTCTATCATAACGCCTATAAAACTTTCCGTTCTGTCCAAAACAAAATCTTCACCATCAGGCAAAGCTGCATTTATACCTGCAATCAAACCAAGTCCCGCTGCCTCCTCATAGCCCGTAGTTCCATTTATTTGTCCAGCTAAATATAAATTCTTAATTTTTTTAGTTTCCAAAGTCGGATAAACATCGCGAGGGTCAACAAAATCATACTCTATGGCGTAGGCATACCTTGCAATAGTGCAATGTTCCAACCCTTTCATTGTATGGATAAAAGCTTCCTGCACATCTGCCGGCAAAGATGTTGAAATGCCATTCGGATAAACTAAATCACTATGCAAACCCTCTGGTTCAAGAAATATTTGATGCCTGTCTTTATCAGCAAACCTAACCAATTTATCCTCTATTGATGGACAATATCGCGGTCCCTTGCCCGTAATCTTTCCGCCATACAATGCACTTCTCTTTATATTGTCAAGAATTATTTTATGAGTCTCTGCATTTGTATAGGTAATAGGGCATTCTATTTGTTCATTTGTAATTACATCGTCCATATAGGAAAAAGGCTTTGGATTTTCATCCGGCTTTTGTGATTCCAATTGACTGTAGTCAATAGTATCTTTCTTAATTCTGGCAGGGGTGCCCGTCTTCAATCGCCCTACCCTTAAACCCAATCTTTTTATAGCTTCAGCAAGCTTCTTTGAAGGCTTTTCATTAATTCGTCCTGCATCATGGCTATCATAACCAACGTGTATAACACCATTCAAAAACGTTCCCGTTGTCAAAATTACCTTATTTGAAAATATTTCACTTCCATCAGAAAGAACAACACCCTTAGCAATATCATTCTCAATAATTAAATCTGCAACTTCGCCTTCTATCAATGTCAAATTAGGATAATTTTCTATAAGCTCCAATGCCGCCTTTTTATACAATTCCCTGTCTATCTGAGTTCGCGGCGAATGAACAGCCGGTCCCTTGCTGGCGTTTAAAACTCTAAATTGAATGCCCGCCTTATCCGCAAGCTTGCCCATAACGCCATCAAGTGCATCAACTTCCCTTACTATTGTCCCCTTTGCAACACCGCCTATAGAAGGGTTGCACGACAATTCACCAATATTGTCTCTCGTAAAAGTTATAAGTGCAACTTTTTTACCTAAACGTGCAGCAGCAGTGGAAGCTTCAAGTCCTGCATTGCCAGCACCTATAACTATAACATCAAAATCCATTTTATTATTATATTACAATATCCTTTCTAAATTATATATTATATTATATTTTATTTTAATTTTACAATAGATTTTATGAAATATTTTAGAAAAATTAAAGCTTTTAAAGAAAACTATTGAAAAAATAATTTTTTAATGGAATATAGATAAAAAACTAAATTTTTAAATGACTAAAAATAATATTGCAATCATTCCTTTCATAATCTCAAATAATGAGAAATCATTTCTAGTAGAAAATATAGAATATCAGAATATATTTACAGACATTAGGTTTAGAGATAAATTTGAGGAAGCTGCTTATTATTTAACTGGCAATAAAAATATAAAATTAAAAAATATTACAAATGAATTGGATGTTTATAAAAACTTAAAAAAATTTAATTTAAGTGAAGTTTTGGATGATTATAAGCTTAAAAATTCAAATATTATAAAGATTGGCGCTGATAAAATAATGACAAAGTTTGGTGAATTTGAAATAGAACTATATGAAGAAATTGGGCAGGACAGAGTTCATTATTTTTTACATAAGGGCGACTTCCTAAATTATCCGACTAGAATTCACAGCGGATGTGCAAAAAGCGAATTATTTCAATCAACAGCTTGCGATTGCAGGGATGAATTAGAAAAATCATTGGCAAAAATACAAGATGATGGCGCTGGCTCTATATTATATTTAAATCAAGAGCCAAATCACTTATGTTTAAATACTTTTTTTCCAGAAAAATATTATGATAGTGGGAAAGATTTTCATCAAGCTTGTTGGATTTTTAAAGATATGGGCTTTAAGCATATAAAATTAATAACTGGAAATCAAAAAAAATTAGGAATTTTATTAAAACATGGCTTTACAGCAGAGGCTGTAGGCTTTACTGATAACACTTCTTTAAAAACAAGTTTAAAAAAATAAAATGAGTTTAGATAATTTTCTATTAAAATTATCTAAATTTAATGGAAATCTATATAAATTGTTCACAATTTAATAAAAGAAAAACAATTTATATAATACTAGCTAATATTTGAAATTTACACCCTTAAATACAATTTTTCCACTGTTAACAATCAATTTTTTTGAATTAGGACAGTCATCAATTTCATATTTTTCTATTAATGTTTCAAACCCATCTTTTATATCAGCTGAAAGTTCAATAAACAATTTTGTTTGATCATATACTGACTCCATATCGCTTTTTAAAAGAATTATATTTTGACACATAAAAATAAATGTACCAATCATTATTTTACCATTAAAAGCAAGATAATAGCTAAAACAGGAAATAAAAAGCATTAACACAATGTTTAATGAGCCTATTAAAAATCTTGACCATGTCTCTACTTTAAGCTCACTGGACAATTTTCTTAGAATAATATTTCCCTGTTTTTTTAATTTTTTTTCTTCAGTTTTTTGACTTGAAAAAGATTTAATATTGCCAATATTTGATATATCATCATTTATTAGCCCATTTATAATTGCTGTTTCATTAGAAGTAATTTTTCTTTTCTTGAAACTTATTTTTGATGAAAAATAATATACAATAAAAAAGATTAACGCCCAAAGACAAAAAGCAATTGTTAAATAATAGTTAATTTTAGAATAAATTACAAGTGAAATTATCATTGTAATAAATGAGTTTGTTATATTTCCAAATAAATCAAAAGTTTCAGAGAAGTTTGAAGTTATTTTATTTACTTTTTCAGCAATAACACCTGACATTTTATTGTCGTAATATCTAATAGAATGTTTCAATACATAATTAAATAATTTTTTTCTTAAAACATTTTCAACTTTTAAAACTCCTCCATACCATAAATATTTTTCAATAAATAAAGCTCTAAAAAGTCCCGTAAGACTATATATAAAAGCATATATTATAGATAAAACAACGGCATATTCAACAGTTAATATACCTTTTTGATAACTATTGCCAAATTGAGCAAAAATATACGGTGTAATTAAAATTGGAATAAAGTAAAATAAAAACCCACAAAATAGTTGAAATAAAAGCATCTTTAGTCTGTAGCCTTTTGTTGCAGACCATATTATTTTCAATATATTTTTATTTTTTTCAATCATAGTAAAAAATCACATTTTTAAAAATAATTTTACCATTAGATACATTTAATATATCATTTTTGTTATCTTTTATTTCAATTGGCTGATATATTTTTTCAATTGAACTCTGAATAGACCCTTTTAGGCCATAAAACCAATTTAAATTCTTTATTGTTTTAGTTAAAATAAATCTTGATATAGAAAGTATTATCACTATAGCAACAAAATCTCCAAAACCTATTTTATGTTGTGATAATAAAATTGACGAAATACAAATTACTGAAAAGATTAAGCAAAAAGTAGCTATAAAGTTAACAAGCTGTAATTTTGTTTGTGTTTTATATATCATTTTTTCTTTTCTCATTACATTAAGTACGGCCTTCTTTGAATTAAATCTTTCAAACTTGTAATTTGAAAATATTTTGACATTTCTAATATTTGTAAAAACGTCAATTATAAAACCAAAATAATTGCTAACAGCGTCAGATTTTTCTTTTGAAGTCTTGGAATATTCTATTGAATATTTTGCATAAACAAAAAAATATATTGCACTAAAAATTAAAAATAAAATTGATAAATAGATATTAATTTTTAAATAGAATATTACTACAAAAATAAAAATTGTTGAACTTATAATAAATACCCTTAATACATTTAATAATTTTGAATAGTTCCTGCCAAGATTGGATATTTTTGAACTTATATCACCGCTAAAAGAGTTATTAAAATAGTTCATGGAGTGTTGTATTGTATAATTAAAAGCACTTTCTCTAATATCATTTGCGATTTTGTCACAAAAAAGTTTTCTAAATTTTATTTTTAAAATGCTAATTAAAAATACACCATCATTAAAGATCACATACAATATAATTAAAAAAAGTCCGTATTTGAATATCGGACTTTTAACTTGAAAATAATTAATCGCTTGTTTATTAAAATATTGAGCAACAAAAATTCCTAAAAATTCAGATAAAAGCTCTAAAAATATCCAAAATAAAAGAATAGATTTCTTGTTTTTTAGGAATTTCCATAAAAAAGTAAATAAATTTATATTTTTCATAAATTTATTACCTACTTTTTTAAGGTTATTTTTTGCTCTTCATAAAATCTTCAATACTTACTTCGTTTTCTTCAACGTTAGCTTGTTTACAAATAAAATCAATAACTTTATCTTCTAAAATTAAACCTGTCAATTGATTTAATGCTGACTTATTTTTCATATAAAAGTCTGCTATCATCTGTTCTTGACCAGGATAAGCTGAAGCTCTTTTTCTAATTTCTTCAATTAATTCAGTATCTTCAACCTTGATATTATTTGCCTTTCCAATTTCTGATAAAATCAAACCTAATTTAACAGAATCTTCAGCGTTTTGTCTAATTTCAGCTTTTTCTTTCTCCTTTTCTTTTTCTGTTTTGAATTTATCAGGGTTTGTTTTTAATTCGTTTTCAATTGGCGCCCATTCTCTATTAAATTCATCTTCAATTATAGAATTTGGTAATTCAAACTTAACATTTTTCTTTAACCATTCAAAAATATCAGCTTTTACATCACTTTTTGTTGCAGATTCATACATTGAAGACAATTCT
>CALXXG010000084.1 GCA_944392625.1 uncultured Rickettsiales bacterium | reverse complement strand
AGCAACAGCCTTCTAAGCTGTGGGTCGTGAGTTCGAACCTCGCAGGGCACACCATTTAAATATAATATTTTGTATATATTTTTATAATTTTCCATTTTTCTAAAATATAATAAATTATTGACAACTTATAATATAACTTTATATTTTCTTTATTAGTTAAAAAAATAATCAGCAATGAAGAAAAAAATATTTATTTTGCTTTTTACGACAATTTTAATAGCCTGTTATACTACTTTAGCATTAGAATTTTTGGCAATAAATCAAATAATGCCATTTATAGAAAATAATAATATTGCAACTATAATAATTGTAACTATTATTTTATTATTTTTATTATTTGGATTTTATAGTGGGAGTAAAAATAATTTTAAAAATGGTAATATTAGAGATAAAATAATAAAAAATTTTATATTCGCTGCAATATTTATATCTTTAGGAACAACCTATTCATTTTTGCATTATTACTTTTTAATTTTTGACTATATAGGAATAAATCATGTAATTATGCAAGCTATAGTTTTTTCAATACTATTTTTATCAATACCATCATATCTTTTAGCACAAAATACACATTTGCTTGCCAACTATATTATAAAAAACACATCGGAGAAAAACAGTATAAAAGTATTGTTCTACAGCATGATATTAGCATTTACTTTATCAACAATAACGACTTTATTTTTGCTACCATTATTTGGTATAAATTATGCTATATTTTTTAATATATTTTTAGTAATAGTAGCAATATTAATTTTAAATAAAAGAAATAGAATTGAAATATATATCGCTTGTTTTTTATTTTTAATAATTACATTTATGTTAAATAATACAATTATAGATAAAAAACTTAAAATATTAATAACAAATGATACTATAGCTGTAGAAGAATTGTCAAAATAGATTACATAAATTTAACAGTAAAGCTAAAATCAATTGATGTATTTCTATCAGTCTCACTGAGTGGATTATAATTTGTATATCTTAATTCCCATCTCGTACAGCCGCCATCATAAATAAGAGAAGCTCTGCTCTCTATAAATCTATTATCATTTTCTAGATCTAAAATTCCAGACGCAACAATTTTCCAATTCTTCAAAAAAGTAAAATCTATTCCAGAGTTTATTTGTCTCTGCTTTGTTGGATATAATATATTTGGATCCATATCAACATACCCAAAATACATGCCAAGATTATTTATATTAAAACCCAAACTTAATTCGTTCTTCTTCATATTAAAATTATCTTTATCTGACAAAAATCTGTAATTTATATCAAACATATCATTTACTACTAGCGATATATATCCAACATAATCAGAAACATTATTCTCAAAACCAATAATTTGTTTATTTATATTATTGTCTATATTGTCTCTATATCCCTGCGCTATACCAAAACTTAATCTATTAAAAAGAGTTCCTTGAAAACCATAGGTAATTCTATTGCCATATTCCTCTCTATCATAACCAACAAATCTATTATTTGAAAAAATATTTTCAAAACTTAATATTTGGGTTTTACTATCCTCGTTTGGTATATCTTTTTCAAAACTTTCCATATTTGGACTGCCAGAATATTTTAAAATTGGCTGAAATGTAAAATGTTTCATTATAAATGATTTTCTCCATTCAACATTTAACTCAGGTATAATTCTACTTTCGGTTCCGTTATAAATTTCATTTCTTTTCATGCCAACTTCATTTAATATATATACATCGCTTCTAAGATTTAAATTAGTATTCAATATTCCAAATTTTGTTTTAAAAGTATTGTTAATTGATGGGGTAAATGTTGCTCTATTGTATTCAATTCCAATTGTTCTAAAAAGATTAGTAGTATTTAAATTTAATTTATAATATATATTATTATAATCATTCTTAAAAATTGTATTTTGTAAATTTAAATTTGTTACTGGCGCATATCTTGGTGCTTGCTGAACTTGGTTTTCTTCTAATAATTCTTGATAAAATAAATTTGAAAATTCAAAATAATTAAAATTCATTATATCTATCATATTAACTCTTGAGAATTTAAAATTAGATTGAATGTATGCTAAATTATTTCTATAATAATCTCTTAAATAATATCTATCGCTAACTATAGCGGAATTTGCTTCAAAGTTCCATAAATAGTTAAATGTATAAAATCCATTTAATGAAGCATATCCTCTCCATTGTTTATAATCTCCACTATCCTCTTCCGTAATTCCAAATTCATTAGTTAGATCTTTAGACTGCCCATTATCATTAGTTATATCACCACCAAAATTAATTTTCCATTTATTAGGTTCTTTTGAACCTAAACTATATTTTACATTAGCTAAATAGTTACCATCCTGATAAACTTTAGGAGTTATTGTAATTTTCTGTCTATCCGTTCTAATGTTATATGGTATAAAAACACCGTATCCATAGTGGTTATTATTTTCAACACCAGGCGTACCAAAACCATTGGCAGAACGTTTAAAAATAAACCCAGTATCAAAGTATGGTATATAGAATATAGGAATTTTCCACAACCATACAGTAGTACCCCAAAGTTTTAAAACTTCCTTTTCCATATTCGCACTAGTTTTTAAACTTCTTAAAGAAAATAATGGAGTTTTACGATTTTCTAAATTTTTTATCAATTCTTCATAGGTTAAATTTTCATCAAATAAATCAGTAGGACAAACAGAATAATTGCTAGTTGTTTCTGTAGTTATATAGTCACCATTTTTAACTATATGTTCACTTTCTATTGTTGAGCCGTTTTCAAAAACTATAACACCATTATAAAAATTACCCTTTTCAAAATCATCTGTAATTTCGGCATTATTAGAAAAAAATATATTATTATCTTTTTCATCATAAGCCCTAACTGCAGAATTGGCTTTTATTATCTTTTCGTTTTGATGATATTCTACTTCTTCAGCGCTAACCACTGTATTACCCCTTTTCATCTCAACATCACCAATTGCCCTTATTATATCATTTTTTTCTTTATTTATCGTATCTGATTTTATAACAGTTCTCTCTTTAGTTTCTTCTCCAGCATAAGAAACATTAATAATGAGTACTAATAAAATAAAATAAAAAAATCTTTTTCTCAATTTATCAAAAATTTTTCACGACTATAACAATATTATACTAATAATTAAAAAACAAGATTTATTATATTGCTAATTTTATATTATAAAAATATACAATAAATATTGAAAAATATTTTTCTATTAATATTATAAAATAAGTAAAAAAAATAATAATAAATAATATGCCAAGTTTTGATGTAGTGTCACAAATAGATTATCAAGAAGTATTAAACGCAATAAATGGCGTTCAAAGAGAAATTGGAAATAGGTACGATTTTAAAAATGTTAAATGGTCTTTAGATTTGGATAAAAAAGAAAAACAGTTAGTGATAAATGCTGAAAGCGATTATGCTTTAGGCCAGATACATAATTCTTTAAATGGATGTTTTGTTAAAAGAAAATTAGATCCAAGAGCATTAGATTTTAAAGATCCAGAAAAAGCTAGTGGAAATAGTTTAAGACAAATTGTAAAAATTAAAGAAGGTATTGAACAAGAATTTGCTAAAAAAATTAATAAAGCAATAAAAGATTCAAAAATAAAAGTTCAATCTTCAATACAAGGCCAAGAATTGAGAGTTAACGGAAAAAGTAGAGATGATCTACAACAAACGATACAATTAATCAAAGACTTAAATTTGGATATTCCATTACAGTTTATTAATTTTAGAGATTAATCCGAGTAACTTATATTAATATTTATAATAATTAAATAGCTCCAAAAAACATGGAGCTATTTTTAAAAATAAAATATTTTTATTCTTGAGTTTCGTCAGTAAAAGTTCTTTTTCCAAGTTCTTCATCTAAAAGTATAAGACTAGCTTTTGAATCGCCTATCATTTTTAATTTATTTAAAATTGTAGTTGCGTTATTTTCTTCTTCAACTTGCTCGTCTAAATACCATTTTAAGAAACCTAATGAAGTATAGTCATTTTCCTTTTGAGCTGTTTCATACAAAGCATAAATAGCTTTTGTTGTTTCTTGCTCTCTAGCTAAAATGTCTTCAAATACATCTAAAGGACTTTTCCATTCAGATTGTGGTTTTTCTATCTTGTCTATAATTACTCTTCCTTGTCTTTCAATAACATAATTATAGAATTTTATGCCATGAGTTTGTTCTTCTTGGTACTGAACAAAATTCCATTGTGCAAAACCAGGCAAATCATTTTCTTCAAACCAACTTGCTATTGATAAGTATAAAAAAGCATTATCAAACTCATTCTTAATCTGAACGTTTATAGCGTCCTGCATTTTTTGTGAAATTTTCATTTTTTCTCCTTATTTTTAAAATTAATTAATTATTAATTTATAATTTAATTTAATATAAAAATAAGTCAACATTATTTATATTCGTTTTTATAAAGTCCGTGAATATTACAATATTCTCTAACCGTAAAGTGATCTGCATCAATTTTTTCAAAAAATGCTTCTGGTTTATCTCCTGGTTTTAAGAATTTTCTATAGGTTCTATCATCCGTAATAATCTCAATCCATTCAATATAATGGACATCAATCATAGGATGTGGTTGAGAACCAACTTTAACTAGATATCCATCTCCTTGCTTTTCAACTACAGGAACATGTTTTTCTAACGCACCGTCTGTTGATTCTTCTACTTGTAAAACCATTGGTTGTCCACAACATACTAAAGTTCCGCCAGCTGCATGCTCAACTTCAACAATATTACCGCAAACATTACATTTATAAATTTCTAATTTATTAGTCATAAAAAATCCTTTTATTTATTCAACCATTGATTGTAAATATATAAGAGTTTATTTTAAAATCAAGAATATATTATTTTTTTGCATATCTTTTTATAGTCAATAAAATAAACATATCAATAATCATTTGACAAAAAATATAAAAAATTTTTTATTTCTCTCACACTTGAAATCATAAAAAATACTATTATATATAAATTGTTAATTATGATATTAATAACAAATAGGGTTAATATGAAGATTAAACCATTACAGGATAAAGTTTTAATTAAGAGAGAAGAGGCGCTTGAGAAGACTGCCGGCGGTATTATTATACCAGATACATCAAAGGAAAAACCATCAAGGGGAACTGTTATTTCTGTTGGTCCTGGTGCTAGAAATGAAAAAGGCGATATAATACCAATGACTTTAAAGGAAGGGGATAAAGTGCTATTTTCTAAGTGGGGTGGAACAGAAATACCAGGCGATGATAGTTTGGTAATTTTAAAAGAGAGTGATGTATTGGGAATTATTACGGAGTAATAATTCAAATTGAAAATTGAAAATTGAAAATTGAAAATTATTTATGCTTGAAAAGGATAATGTAATACAAAGTAAAAGTTTTGATTTTGCGCTGTCAATAATTGAAATTTATAAGAAATTAATGTCCCAAAATGAGTTTGTGATTTCTAGGCAATTACTAAAATCTGGGACAAGTATTGGAGCTAATATTGAGGAAGCATTACAGGGGCAAAGCAAAGCTGACTTTATTTCTAAATTATCAATTTCATTAAAAGAGGCAGTTGAGACTAGATATTGGCTAAAATTATTAAAAGAGTCAAAAATTATTAATTTTGATGATTTTGATAGTTATATTTTTGAAATAAATGAAATTATAAATATTTTAACCAAAATTATAAAAACTTCAAAAAATAAGTAATTTTTATTTTTAATTAGAAATTTTCAATTAGTTGTTTGTTTAATTTATAATAATTGAGATTGTAAAATTAATTGGCTATTGAAATTTTAAATGAAAAATTTTCAATTTTCAATTTTCAATTTCATAATTTTTATTAACGAAGTTGTTTAAAATTGCGAGATTGTTTATTGATATTATTTTAAATGAAATAATTTTCAATTTTCAATTTTTTGGAGTTGTTTGATTATAGTATTGTCTATTGATATTGTTTAAATAAAACAATTTTCAATTATCAACTATTAATTTTCAATTTCTTAAAGTTGTTTAATTGCAAGATTACTTATTAATATTGTTTTAAATGAAATAATTTTCAATTTTCAATTTTCAATTTTCAATTTCATTTTACGGAGTAAATAAAAATGACTGCAAAAGATGTAAAATTTGGTGCTAATGCTAGACAACAAATGTTGGCTGGTGTTGATATTCTTGCTAATGCTGTTAAAACAACATTAGGTCCTAAAGGTAGAAATGTTGTTATTGAAAAACAATTCGGCGGACCTAGAATTACAAAAGATGGTGTTACAGTTGCGAAAGAAATTGAATTACAGGATAAAATTCAAAATATTGGTGCACAGGCTATTAAGGAAGTTGCAAGCAAAACTAATGATATAGCTGGTGATGGAACTACAACTTCAACAGTTTTAGCACAAGCTATTTTTAGAGAAGGTGTTAAATCTGTTGCTGCAGGTTTGAACCCAATGGATTTAAAAAGAGGTATTACAAAAGCTGTTGATACTGCTATTAATGAAGTTAAAAAAGTTGCTAAAAAAATTAGTGGCAAAGATGAAATAGCTCAAGTTGGAACTATTTCTGCAAATGGCGATAAGGAAATTGGTGAAAAAATAGCTGAAGCTATGGATAAAGTTGGACCTAACAGCCCAATTACTGTAGAGGAAGCAAAAGGACTTGATTCTGAAATTGAAGTTGTTGATGGTATTAATTTTGATAGAGGGTATTTATCTCCATACTTTGCAACTAACATGGATAAAATGGTTT
>CALXXG010000083.1 GCA_944392625.1 uncultured Rickettsiales bacterium | reverse complement strand
AGATAGGAACATACAATCCCTTATTAGAAGATGATAATAAAGAAAAAGTTATAATAAATAAAGACAGAGCAGAATATTGGTTAAGTGTAGGTGCACAACCAACTGAAAGAGCTGCTATTCTTATGATCAAATTAGGTATAAAAGGAGCAGAAAAATACAAACCAGTATTTATTCCAAAAGAAAAAACTAAAAAGAAAGAAGAAGATAATAAATCAGAAATCCCATCTGAACAACTTTCAACAACTGAATCATCAGAAGAAACAAAATCAGAATAATTAATTTTGAGGTTTATAGCAAAAAAACAGTCAATTAAAGAATAATTGACTGTTTTTAAATACAAAAAAATAAAACAGTTGATATTTTTATATAATATTTTTATTATTTCTTCAGTTAAATAAGCTTTTTTTATGTCTCTACTTGATTTGAGAAATATTTATAAGGATTATGTTCTGAGCGGCGGCTTAGTGCAAAAGGTCTTAAAGGGTATTGATCTTGAAGTTAATAATGGTGAATTTGTATCAATTATGGGTCCGTCCGGTTCCGGAAAGTCTACATTTATGAATATTTTAGGATGTTTGGATCAACCAACTACAGGTGATTATTTTTTAAATGGCGAAAATGTGGCTAAGCTTGATATGAACAAGCTGGCAGAAATTAGGAGAAATCAAATAGGCTTTGTTTTTCAAGGGTTTAATCTTCTTATGAGAAGGACTATTCTTGATAATGTAACTCTTCCATTGATTTATGCTGATGTTTCATATGGAGAAAGAAAAGAACGCGGGTTTGAGATGTTGAAGTCAGTAAATCTTGCGGGATATGAATATCATTATCCGAATCAGTTATCCGGCGGTATGCAGCAGAGGGTTGCTATTGCCAGAGCTTTGATTAATAATCCAAGTGTTGTATTTGCAGATGAACCTACTGGAAATCTTGATAGCAAGACAAGCGATGAGATTATGAGATTGTTTCAATCACTTAATGATGATAGAGAAATTACTATAGTTATGGTTACACATGAACCAGATGTGGCGGAGTATACTAAAAGATTGGTGTTTATTAAGGATGGCGTAAAAGAGTTTGACGGTCCGATTAAGGAAGCAAAAGATAGTGGTATTTTGTATTATAGATAATGAGGCGGCCGTATGAAAAAACTATATTTATTTAGACACGGTGAAACTGATTGGAATAAAAATAAGGAAGAAAAATATAGTGAGAATGTTCATAATGTTTGGCTTAATGATTTAGGCGTTGAGCAAGCAAAAAAAAATGCTGAGAATTTAAAAGATAAAAATATACAAATTATTTATACAAGTCCTTTGAAAAGAGCGCTACAGACGGCGCAAATACTCTCAGATACAATTGGTGTTGATATAAAAATAGTTGATGACTTGCAAGAATATTCAATATATGATGATAGTGTAATTGGCCTAAATAGAAAAGAAATAAAAGAAAAGATTGGGGTTGAAAAATATGCGAAATATATTGAAGAACGTGATGCACTGCTTGATTGGAGACCTTTAAAATGTGAAACAAAAAGGGAAGCTAGAAATAGAATTTTCAACGCCATAGTAAATATTTGCAAAAGTGAGAAATCTGGTATTATTGCTATTTCGTCCCATGGTGCAATACTGAGGGAATTGTTGAGGATGCTGAATTTTGAAGATGATTCAAAAATTGCTAATTGTGAAGTTATTGAATCTGAATTTGACGAAAATGAATTAAAAATTATTAGAAGAGTTAGAGATGAAAATTGAAGACTTAAAAGATAAGAGAATTGCTATTTGGGGATTTGGAATTGAGGGAAAAGCTATTTTAAAGGTTCTAAGCGAAAAATTTCCCGGTAAAAAGATAGTGGTTATAGATGAAAAAAATTGTCCTCCTAATGATGGCGTGGATGTATGCATGATTAATCAAATAAAAAATATTGATGTAGTTATTAGGTCTCCTGGTGTCAGTATTTATAAGGAAGAAATAGTGTTTGCAAAAGAAAATTTTAATATAACTTTTATAACGGAAAAAACATTATTTTTTGGCGAATTGGAAAATGAAAAAGTTAAAACAATTGCTATAACTGGAACAAAAGGCAAAACTACAACGGCAACTTTTTGCTATTATATTTTAAAAAAAATGGGATACAATGTTTTACTGGCCGGGAATATGGGTATTCCCACGATTGAGTTGATAGATGAAGCAAAAAAATGTGATTTTGTTATTCTAGAAATTTCAAGCTATCAGGCTAGTGATCTTTTATCATTTCCTACAGTTGGCGTTCTGTTAAATTTATTTCCTGAACATATTAATTGGCATTTGACACATGAAAATTATTATAGAGACAAATGCCATTTATTAGAACATTCTGAATATAAAATTGTGAATGGAAATGATGAAAAAGTATTGGAATATACAAAAGATATAAATGATAAAACTTTATTTGGAACAAAAGATAAAATTCACTATGCTGATGGTTTTTTTTATAGCAACAATGAAAAATTATTTTCAAGTAAAAATATGAAACTATTGGGCGAACATAACTATGAAAATATATGTGGCGCTTTAACTGCTTTAGATGCTTTAAATATTGATATTTTTGATATTAAGCAGGAATATTTTGATGAGTTTGAACCAATAGAACATAGGCTTGAGACAATAAATCATAATGGCATATTGTTTATAAATGACAGTATTTCAACAATACCTGAGGCTACCATTGCTTGTTATAGAACCTTTAACTATAAAAATATATATGGGATATTAGGCGGGTTTGATAGGCAGCAGAATTATGAAGATCTTGTAAATTATGTTATTCAAAATACGAATATAAAATTTTTAACTCTTTTAGGAAAAACCGGCACTAGAATAGCAGAAACCTTAAAACAACATAGCTTTAATAACTTCTTAATATGCACAACTTTGGAGGAATGCGTTAAAAATTTATATGATAAAGCTAAGCATGATAATAATTCCGTGATAATATTATCTCCGGCTTCCGCTAGTTATGATATGTATAAAAACTTTGAAGAGAGGGGTACTGATTTCAAAACTATAATAGAGCAATTAAACTAATATTTATTATTAATTATAAAAAGTTAAAAATATTTAATTTTCTATTTTTATGTTCTGATTTTGGCTTTATATTTACTATAACAATTTCTGGTTTACTACCTAGTTTTATTGGTATTCTCCAAGTACTTAATCCCGATGATGTTATTAAATTGCTTTTACCTTTATTTAATAATCCATATGGTTTTTCATAGAAAAATTTAATAACTAAATTAAATGGAAAAAACTGGCCATTGTGAGTATGTCCTGAAATTTGTAAATCTACTTCGTTATCAACGCTTTCATTAAAGTTTATTGGATTATGATCTGCAACTATTGTAAATTTATTAGAAATGTCAATATTATCTAAAATTTCAACTAAACTTTTTCTATTTTTTCCAAAAATTCGTTTGCTATTATCTTCACGTCCTATTAATATAAAATTATCAAAAACGACTTTTTCGTCATTTAATACTTTTATATTTCCATCATTTTCAAGAGTATCAGCTATTTCATATGGACCACCGCCATAATACTCATGGTTTCCGAGTACAGCAAAAACTCCATATTTTGTTTTTATATTTTTAAAAATTTCATTAAATTGATTTTTTGTAAAAGCCCTGTAGTCTCTTTCTATTATATCGCCACCAAAGATAACTAAATCAACATTTTGTGCATTTATTTTTTTAACCATTTTGTTTAGAATATTTCTATTTATACCCGTGTCTCCAATATGTAAATCACTAGCAAAAGCAATTTTTAGTTCTATATTTTTGTCTGTTTCTAAATTGTAAACTGTTGTCCTGATAAAATATCTATTAAAAAAACCATATAAAGACAACAGTACAGCAAAGGTTAATACATTGAAATCCAATATTTGAATATTATTTTTCAAATAAAATAATCTAATAATATCTATTATTAGATAATAAATAAACATAAATGAAAATGTGAATATAACAATATATATTAAATATTCCAAAAATCTATTTAAATGCTGATTAAATAACAGCCAAAATGATTGCCCAACAATTAATAATAATATATAGATAATAATATTTAAATAAAAATTGCTTATATATGGTTCGCATAAGTTCCTATAAATATTATGAGAAACAAAGAAAAAAATTAAAGTTATTATTGTCAAAAAAATATGCATATTAAAACCATTTATTGATTACTAAATTATCTTTAAAATAAAGTCAATTTTTATAAAAAAGTGCTGTTATTGGTTTATATTTTTAAATTTTTTAGCCTCTTCTTGAATTATTTTATTCATCTTAAAAATTTTCTCATTTGAATTATCAAGAATAAATAATGGCTCAGGAACATATCTTAAATTTAATTTTGTTGCCAGCAGGTTTTTAATAACATATAAATTTTCTTTATTTAAATTTTTTATAACATCTTTTTTATATTTTTCTTCCATATTCATTATATCAATATATACTTTTAAATTTCTTAAATCTGGACTAATATCTACATTTGTAATTGAAATGAAAAATGTTTGCTTTCCTAACGACATTTCGCTTTTACTAAAAAAATTTAGTAAAATATGTTTTATTTTTTCTTGCGTTCTAAGTTGTAGTACACTCTTTGGTTTATCTGACATAATAATTTATATTTTTTTAGTTAATTATTTTTCTTTATTTTTGTAAAGTCAATCATTTTATCATCATTTATTTTTTCTTGCTCTAGAATATTATTTTTAATTGTATTTGTAAGACTTTCCATATCACTTAAATGTTTTGTTATCTCATTGTCTTGAAATTTCGCATTTTCTAAAATGGAATTTTTTTTATCATTGACATTAAAATAGCCAACCTCAATAATATTTTTTTTTGACATAATATATTTTAAAATTAAACATAAAATACTTTAGTTTATAAAATTCAATAATCAATAAAAAATATTCTATAGCAAATATTATTAAATTTATTTAAAATTGCTAAATAAATTAGATTTTTCTTTAATTTTAAAAAATAATATTTAAACTTTTGCACAAGTAGAACAATATTGCAGAATTATGAGTGATAATGACAATAAAGAAGCGTTTACAAGTTTTATGACACCAAAAGCTGAAGGCAAAGAAGATGGTGGTTCAAAGAGTATTTTTTCAGGTAACAAAACAAAAGAAGCATTGCAAGAAAAAAAAGAGGAAAAAGAGGAAGAAAAAAGAAAAGAATTAGAAGAAGCTAAAAAAAATTCCATAGCATTAGCTAATAGATATGGAAAAGGAGATATGATGAAGATGCAAGCTAGAAATTTAATTATGATGCTTCCATTTATTGCATTGGCTGTTTTTATCTTTTTAATGTTATTATTTAAAGGCGGAACTTGGTTAAATCTTGGTTTAAACACATTATTTAAAACTATGACCGGTTCAAAATAATTTACATAATATTATGCAACTAAAACGATATTTTTTTAAAGAAATAATTTTTATATTATTTATTATAGTTATTTTGCCATCGTGCTCATTAAATAAGAAAAAACCAGAGTATTGTATTAATTCAGATTCTTTTGATATTACATTAACAAGCAACGCATTAAGTAGAATAAATAATAAAGTTATAATGGATAATATTATAAATTATTCAAATATAAATATTGATCAAAATAGTAATTATTTAATTCAATTGAATATTGACATTAGAAGAAGAACTTCTATTGTATCTATAAATAATGAAGTGGAAAATCAAAATATTAATTTTATTGTAAAATATAATATTTTTGATAAAAAAAACAAAACAGTATTAGATGGCGGCAAATTTATAATTATCGAAAATTTTGAAATATCAGATGATAGATTTGCAAATTTTGCTACGGATAATTATTTAATGGAAAATTTTGCTAGAAATTTATCAGTAAGGCTTGAAAGCTTTATTGATAGTTTGTTGATTAACAAAAATTGCAAAAAAATTCAAAATGAAGTTGCATTTTATGATTTTAATGTTAATATTAACTTAGGAAGTATGAAGGGCTCTTACTATGTTTAAAAAATTTCTAAAAAACTACATTGCTTTTTTTATAGCTATTATTCTGCTTGCTGCCTGTGAAGGTCAGGATTGTATACAAGCCAATGACTTTGGTGAATATGACACGGATGTAATTACTGTCAAATCTAAAACCGATGAATGTACTTATGTTGATGGTTCAGATGGAAACGATCCAAATATTACTTCATGTATATTGGGCGGTGAAGCAGCTGATGGAAATATTATGTTTAGTCCTAGTGGTGGTATGTGCTCAATTGAATTAGACACTGGCTGTATTCTTAGTTTTCCTCCAGATAGCAAATCCAATAGTTGCGATATGATGTTATTAAAACAATGTTCAGAGGCACAAAGTAGTTGTTCTTTATTAAAAGATATAAAACTGAATAATAAAGATGCTTGTGGTACAACTGTAACAGAGGGTTTTGATCAAGCAGACGATTCCAATAAAAGTGTAGTAACAGGTCTTGCATCTGACGCATATAATAAAGCTGTAAAAAAATGTACGGAAACATGTGAAAAAGAAATTGGTGATAACTTTGGCCCTATTTGGGTATCAAGCATTACCAAAACAGATGACTCTTCTACAGGTATTACGATATCTCCAACAGGTACTGCAGAAATTCAAGCAGTTGGAAATTTAGTATTAGAAGGTTCTTCGGAAGAATCTGTTACTTTTAAGACTTTAGGAAGCAAATATATATTATTTTCAAATATTAGTGGAGATAGTAATGAAGCTAATAATGGTATAAATACTAATAATAAAGGCGTTTATTTAGATAGAAATATAACATTTGACGTAGGCGGATCTTGGAAAAGTGACAGTGGTGGCGCTAGTTTTGGAGAGAAAGGACTAAGTAGTAAAAATTATCAAAATAGATATGAATTTTTAAGAAGAGGCGTCATTGTCCTTAAAGATTTTGGCAATTATACACTTGAAGATGGTAAGATTAAAGACGCTAATGGAAATGATGTCAGTGATGACGAAGATATTTTTTATCCTAATTTTAATAAATGGACATGTGAGGTTACTAGCTACAATAATGAAACGTATTCTTGTACTTCTAATAGTACAAATTTCCCAATGAATAATGGATTTACAAAAACTATAGGTGGTGAAATTATACCAGAAGGTCAAAGAGAATTTTTACTTGCAAATCCTATAAATAATTTTCAAGAAATTGGGGGTGATGGTGAGAATATCTATGAACTTATTGATGATTTACCGACAAAAGATAGTGGTCAATTAACAGCAAATATTCTTGATGGAAGAAATACTGGAGGAACTGCTAGTATTCAAGGGTGGAGTGTTAATTATCCTTCAAAGATTGCTATTAAAGTAATCCCTGTGGATAATACAAATGATAATGTAGGAAAATGTACTATTAATATAACTCATGTAAATAATAAAAAACCAATTACTGCTTTAGGAAAAAAGACAATTGAAATTGCTGATAATAATAGAAATTGGAATTTTTTAGTTGATGAAAATGGTCCTATAGTTTTAAATTCAAAATATAACACTTTGCCAAAAGATTTTGAAAGTATTAAAGATGCAAATTCTGATGACTCTGATGCATCTGAAATAGAATATGAATATAATTATGAACCGTATTCAATTAACATAAATAGTGAATGTGAGGGGGCAGGGGACTATCAAATTCTCGCAATTTTAATTCCTCAAAGTGAAATATTGATTGAAAAATCTGGTTTTGTTAGTTTTAAAAAACTTCTGAATGCTACAGAAAATCCAATAGGAGAAAATGCAGATAATATAAATCCTGATTACATTTTTCCATCTACGGACTCTATACAATTCACTATAATTAATCCTATGTATGACTATATAACTGAACATTGTTCTGGGGTAACTAATTTTAATACGCCAGAATGTTCAACTATATTAGAACAAAATTTTTATGAATATTTAGATAACTCTAAATTAAAAATTGAAACTATAGATGTAAGTACTGGACAAAGCAATAATTGGAGCACAAATGATATTTTTGTGCGAAACGGTCAAATATTAAGATTTGATGACAGTATATGGTTTTACTATGAAAATTGGAACGCCAATACTAAGACATTTGATGATATAAAAACAAAAGGAACTTTTATTAATTCTGATGGAACAACAGGAATTAAGTCTGTATTTAATATAACTGATGGTCTTGTAATGAGAATAATAGAAAGACCTGCTCTATTGTGCAAGGGCTACGAGGAGGAAGTTGTTGAAAATACAGGATGTAATACTGTTACTTACAAACGTGAAGGTACAGGAGAAACTGTGCAAGTTTGTCGATTAAGTCATACAGATTATTGTCTTGATGAAAATGACACAGAACATTTTTGTCCTGCTGGATGCTATGGTGATTTTTTTGTAGATAAAACACTTGGTGGAACTGAATGTAGTATTACCAATGATAGTGGTGCTGGAACTAAAGAGTCATGTGAAAAATGTAAGGAATTAATAGATAGTAAACAGAGAGAAGAACTAAAAAATATTCTTGGTAGTAATTATAATGAAAATTCATATAATCAAGATGACAACGCCGAACTAGGTTTTAAAAGTGAAATAATAGAAGCATCAGTTATTCAATGCTATGATTTAGAAAACTATGCTGGTTCAGTTAGAAATCTAACAGACACAAGTGCGTCTGATAGCATTAAAGAACATAATAGAGTGGGAGAAAGTGGTATTGATTCTGAACAAACTGCTGTTTATGGTGGGCTTACAACATTAGATACTGAACTTGGCGCAAAAAAACTTTCAAGTATATTTGCTAATGATTCATATTATGGAAATTTAGATGGAATGACTTTAGATGAAACTGAAACTGATAATGATAAAAAATATAAAGGTATTTATAATATATCACAAAATTTGGCAATAAATAATCCGAAGCGTTTAGAATTTTTTGTAATTGACAATGCGGAATTCACAAATAATTCTGGAAGTTCATACTATAATAATAGTTCTACTACTGATTATGCAAATAATGGTTTTGGTTCGTATAATGGCAATAGCGGAGATTACGAGATTGTATTTTCTCCATTGCAAACAGTTAAAAATGGTGAACAGCTTGCAATTGTTTTAGCAGCAAGTGGTTTTGGTACTAACGCAAAAGATCCAGAAAATGATTCATGTTTTGTTGGTTGGGTTAGAGAATGTGATTTTAATACCGGTGAATGTTTTAATGAGCCTCATGGATTTAAAACAAATGGAAGTTTAACTCCGCAACCTTTAAATTTTGGTTCAACAACTGGTACTAATTACGCTAGTTTATTTAATGATGCAAAAAAGAAGTTAATTAATAGTTGTAATCAGCCCGAAGATATAGAATTTGAAGATCTTAAGCTTTACTTTGCTATCGCTGATAAAGTGGAAACAAATAATAAAAGTTGTCCAAATAGTGATACACAATGTCCAAACAATGAAGTTCCTGTTATGTCTGTTGACGAAAATAAGTGCCTATTGTCTTGTGGAGGAAAAACATATAATCTTGATTTTTCTTGTAGTAAAGTATGCATGACAACAGATAAAAAATATTGTGATTCAAGGTCTTATCATGACGAATGTTTTGATGATAATGACAAATTTATAGGTAGTGTGGAATCAGTGGAAACATGTAGTTGTAAGAATTCTTATGCAAATAATTCTGGAAAATATTCTGTTCAAGTAAAAACACCAAAAGATGTAACTAATGCTACTGGGTATATTGTAAAATATGTTATGGAGCCTATTATTAATATTCTTGATGGAAAAACTATTGGTTTTCAGGGCAAGACAAATCCAACTAGTGATGAAGATTTATTTGTGGCATGCGGCAAACTTGATAACGCCTGCTATCATTATGATAATAGGACACAAAATCCTAACTATGATGGTAGATTTGGTGAAAAGTGCAAATATGGAGATGAATATTGCTGGGCTGAATGTATTGAAACAGCGCCTTGTATAGCAGTAAATGATAATAGTGGTTTCTTGCAAAGATTCTATACGGCTGTCATAAATGATTCTGCGTATCAAGTTATATTAAAATTATGTTTTACGCTTATGGTTTGCTTTTATGGAATGTATTATTTGCTTGGTATGGCAGAACTTACTCATGGAGAACTAATTAGAAGAGTTATAAAAATAGCATTTATATATTTGATGGTTGGAAGTGATGGTTGGTATTATTATAATATGTTTTTTGTTAAATTCTTTAAAAGTGGTGTTGACTATTTAGTATTTGCTATTGCAGGGGCCTTCGAAGGCGGATCTGGAAATATTCAAGAAGCATTTTTAAAGAATAGTTTCTATGATAAAAGTGTATTATTTTCAGGGGTTGATAAAAATTTAACTTTAATATTCTCTGATCAGGTTTCTTATAAAATATGGGGATTGTTCTTTGTAAGTTTCTTTGGATGGTTATATGTGTTTATAATATATTTTTCAGTCTTGTCTTATGTATTTGCAATTGCTAATGCAATGTTATTATATTTGACTGCACAATTCTTTGTGTCAATGTTGTTGGCATTAGGACCAATATTCTTTGTCATGCTGGTATTTGAGAAGACTAAGGGTATGTTTGATAAATGGATTAATAACCTTATTTCATTCTCACTTGAACAAATATTCTTACTAACATGTTTAGGAATATTTAATACATTGGTTTATAATATAATAAAATCTGTATTAACTTATAAAGTTTGCTGGATGCCTATTTGGTCAATTAATATTCCTATTCTAGGTTCTATAGAATTAATGAAATTTTGGAAAGCAACTAGTGCAACGTCGCCTTCAGCTGCTGCATCGGCTGTTCCTGGATTATTTCAAATACTTTTAATTTACTTAATCGCTGATTTAATGAAAAAGTTTATAGAATTTTCAAGTCAAGTTGCATCAGGTCTTGGCGGTGGTGGAATTACAACATCTAGCTTATCAAGCGGTATAAAAAGTGATGCTGAAAAAGCCTATAAAAAATATGTTTCAGATCCTATTAAAAAAGGAGCTAAAGCAATAGGTACAAAAATTGCTCAAAAAACTATTGGATATGAAACTGAAGAAGATGAGAAAAAAAGACATGAAAATGAGAAAGGCTTAAAGAAAAAGCATAGAGAAATGAATGCTGCTGGTAGAAAAGCTGCTGCAGAGACGCAAGAAGCACTTCGTAAACAGAATGCTGAAGCTAGAAGAACTGGAGGTAAAGTTTTATCAGAGAAAGAGATAGCAACAGAAATGGAAAAAGCAAGCAGAAAAACTATGGAAGATTTTGTTAAAAATGATAGTGAGCTTGGTAGTATGTTGAAAAAGGGTAATTTAAGTGCTGATGACTTTATGAAAAGTAGTTCGTTTGGATTGGCGCAAAGTGATAGTCTTCTTGGAATGGCCACTAGCGGTATTGTCTCTAGAATTGGTAATAATAGATCATCAGATGTTGTAAATGATAAAATTAAAAGTGGTAAATCATTAATCAATGATAGTGCTAGCAAAGCTGCAACAAAAGAAAAGAAATATGCAAATGATGCTGTATACGATGAGCTTAGAACACAAAGAAGAGCTGAAGTGCAAAATGCCAAAGGTTTCTTTGGAAAAATTGGCGCTGCCATAAATTATGGCATAAATTCTGTTGGTGATGGAGCTAAACATGGTATTGATAATGCACATATTGGATTTGACGGTGCTATGAATAGAGCAGACCATTTCTTTAGCGGAAGAGCAAAAGAGAAAGCTGCTGTAGAAGCTGCGGAAAATATGGCAAAAGCTAGAGTATATCAAAATGAAATAATGTCAGGAAAATCTGATGCAGAGGCAAGAAGAATTGCTGATAATTCTCAAACTGGGCCTATTAGCAGCATTAATGCTAAGAGAGAAGAAGCTAAACAGGCTAATTTTAACAAAGCTTTAGAAAAGGCAGAAAAAGAAAAGGGTAGAGAACTTACAGATAAAGAATGGCAAAAACTTTATAATAA
Source organism: uncultured Rickettsiales bacterium (assembly GCA_944392625.1). Lineage (GTDB taxonomy): Bacteria > Pseudomonadota > Alphaproteobacteria > Rickettsiales > UBA1997 > CALXSC01. The sequence goes on along the minus strand of CALXXG010000083.1, from coordinate 4,387 downwards.
AAATTACAAATTGACTTCAGAACAAGCAAAAGAATTTGATACTGAAGAAAGAATGGCAAAAGCAGATATTATGAAAGAATATGCTTCAGGTCAACTTGATGCAGACTTGTACTCTGGTGGTGGTTATATTGCAGATGAAATGAAAAGCTGGGTATACAATGATGATCAACAGCCAAAAATGCCTGAATTGCCAGATTTACCTAATAGTCAGCCAATTCAAAGGCAAAGTGCTAATGCTGAACAAAGACAACCTGTTGCACAGCAGCAAAATAATACTCAAGGTGCTGCTCAACAGCAAAATAGTCAACAACAATCTGCTCAGCAGCAGGATAATCAACAACAGCAGGTTCAACAGCAAAATAGTCAACAGGTTCAAAATGCTAATCAAGAACAAAGGGTACAGAATGATAATAAACAAGATCAACAACAAGATCAACAAAATCAACCATCTCATCAAGAACAAGTTCAAACCAATGCTGGTGAAGATGATAATTAAAAAACATGAGATTAAAGTATTATCTTTTGCTGTAATTTTTAATATATTAAGTTCTGCTGATGCTTTTGCATCAGCATGGACTAGGCAGGAAGGAGAATTTTTTGGGCTTTTTGAAATTCTTGACGAGTCTAGTTCAAGTAAAACTTTATTTAGTAATAATAAAAGTAATTTCTATAGAAATAATGCCTATAAGTTTTATTTTGAATATGGCCTTTTTAATAAATTTACAATTGGTGGTTATTTAAAAAATTATAATTTTTATTCAAAAGGTACTTTTGGCGATCACATTTTGAGAAAAAAAGTAAGCAATGATTATTATGGCAATATTTTTTTGATTCAAAATCTTTATAATAAAAATTCTAATGTGTTTTCATTACAATATTCCTATTATTTTCCAATAAAGTATAATGACCTTTCAAAAAATGTGAATACAGTTGATACTAAAAATTCTTTTGAGTTTGGCATTTTGTTTGGAAATAGCAATAATTTTATTTTAAATGATACTTATGTTGAGTATTTTTTGGATACATCTTTAAATTATAAAATGGTTAGTGGAATTGATTATGATCAAATAACTGCTGCGGCTACTGTAGGTTTTAGTTTGAATAGCTCTTCAACATTTAGTTTTCATTATGAATATCAATATTTTTTAGAAGACAATTTATTTGATAAGAATAGAACTATATATGCTTACTATGAAGCTAATAATACTAATAAAGTTGAGATTGCTTTTACATATAGATTTTTTGATAAACTATCAACTGAATTAGCTTTTTATAGAAATTTTTCTAAAACTAATTCTAATGGCATAACATTTTCTTTTATTTTTGCTTAATTTTTACTGTAAATTTGTATTGATTTAATGCTATATGTTATTGGCTAATTATAAGTTGTTTTTTTAAAAAAATGATTGCTTTTCTATTGCATTTTATAAATGACAATATATATTTAATTATATGTAAATAATTTTTGCTTATATGAAAAACTATATGGATTTAACTCAATCAAAAACACAAACTTATGATTATGGTTTGAGGGTGTATATGAACAATATATATAAATATATGTCTTTTGCTCTTTTGATAACTGGTTTAGTATCATATATTACAGCAAATACACCGGCTTTATTAAAATTTTTATTGGGTACACCATTTTCAATAGTTGTTATGTTGGCACCATTATTTTATGTTATTTATTTTAGTTCTAAAATTTGGAGTATGTCTCCAGAAAGAGCAAGAAATAATTTATGGATTTTTTCTGGTATAATGGGGTTGTCTTTAACATCAATATTCCTTGTTTATACTGGTGCTAGTATAGTTAGAACATTTTTTATTACATCAGCTACTTTTGCCGGCATGAGTTTTTATGGCTATTCCACTAAGAAAGATCTAAGTGGCATGGGACAATTTATGATGATGGGATTAATAGGCATAATTATTGCTTCTTTAGTTAATTTATTTATAAGAAGTAGCGGTATGGATTTCGTAATATCTATTTTAGGTGTTATTATTTTTACTGGTTTAACTGCTTATGATGTTCAAAGATTGAAACAAACTTATGATTATGTTGGTGTAAACTCTGATGTAAAAGAGAAAGTTGCTATAATTGGTGCTTTGAATTTATATATGGATTTTATTAACCTATTTTTAATGTTATTAAGATTTACGGGAAATAGTAGAAATTAAGATGAGATTATCTAGTTTAATTTTAACAATTATTTTTTACCTTATCAATGGCACTACAAATGTTAATGCTAATGATAAGGTTAATACTTTAAAATTATCAAAAACTTCTCAAATTGTTAATAATAAAACTAGTGCTAAAACATCAAATAAAGATGCTTCTAATTATGATGAAATTAATGGCCTTAATTTAGAATACTATTCGAATTTACCAGAAACAATTGACAAAATTCTGCCTACAGTTGTTAGTATTAATGCTATAAAAAATAACCTATATAGTGATGGCAAGTATTCTGAAGATAATTCAGAAATGAGTTCTCTTGGCTCAGGATTTATTATAAGTGAAGATGGATATATTATTACAAATAATCATGTTATTGATGGTGCAGAAAAAATAAATATAAAGTTAAAAGGTTCTGAAACAAATTTTCCAGCTGAAGTTGTTGGTGTTGATGAAGTTATGGATATTGCGCTTTTGAAAATATCTGTAAAGGCAACTTTGCCATATGTTGAGTTTGATGAAACTAATAGTCAAAGAATTGGCGATATGGTTATAGTCGCCGGTAATCCTTATAATTTAGGAATTTCTGTTTCAACTGGTATAATTTCAGCTTTGAATAGAAATTTAAGAATGAGTTCTTTTGATAATTTTATTCAAACTGATGCCGCTATTAATAAAGGAAATTCTGGCGGGCCTATGTTTAATCTTAAAGGTAAAGTTATAGGTCTAACTAGTACAATATATTCTCCTGATGGTGAAAATATTGGAATTGGATTTGCGATGCCTGTTAGCGATCTTTTGCCTACAGTTGAGGAGCTCAAGAATTATGGATATGTCAGACGAGGTTGGATTGGAGTAACAACTGAAAATGTTCAGAGGGAAATTTTTGATGCTTTAAATTCTCAAGTTAGAAGATATGGCGTTATTATTACTGATATAATTGAAAATAGTCCTGCTGCTAAATCTGGTTTAGTTATATCTGACATTATTTTAACTTATAATGGCAGAAGAGTTAGGAATGTTAGAGATTTTTCTTTGCTGGTTAGTTCTACAGAAATAGGTTCAAATGTTTCGCTTGGTGTTTTAAGAAATAACAAGATAATAAATTTAAAAGTAAAAATAGACGAAACTAAACAAAATTATAAATATGATCCACAATATGAAGCTTTATTATCAAAAGCAATTGAAGTTTTTGATATGGTGCTAATACCTATAACAAAAGAATCTCGCAAGAAATTTAGTATTCCGGAAGATTATAATGGCATGTATGTATTAAAAGTAAAAAAAGGCGGTCTTGCTGACAAAAAAGGTATAAGAAATGGAGATATTATATTATCAATCAACCAAGATCAAGCAAATGACGGAGATGCTATTCTAGAAAATATACATAAGGCTGAACTAAATAATATGCGATATGTATTTTTAATAATTAAAGGTTCTAAAAATACTTTAATATTTATGCCGATTAGAGATAGTGGTTTACTAAATATAGAATCCTAATGTTTATACTTCCAATAAAATCAAGATTGCAAATAGTAGAAGGTAGAAAAAAGTCTGAAAGCATATGGACTGGAAAAAACATTATTATGTTCATTACACCAACACCTGAAAAAAATGCAATTACGAGTTCAAAATATAGAGCTGAGGAGTTTGTCAGATTACTCCCTATTGTTTCAAAAAAAATACATAAAAAAGCTGTAGTTAGAAATAAATTTCGTAGAAGAATAAAAGAAGCATTTAGACTTATTGATAAAAATCTTTTAAAAAATAAATATGACTATCAAATACTTGCAAAACAATCAATTTTTAAAGCTACAGTTTCTAATTTAATAGAGGATATTGAGAATTGTTTAAAAGGAAATGCAATTAAAGGCATACCTGAGAAAAACAATACTGGAAAAAAGAAGAAAAAGAATAAACATAATAGAATTAAAACAAGCGAAGCATTAAATCTTAAATAACTTTTTCATATATTATATAATTAAATATTTTTTAACTATGGGAAAACAATATATTGAATTTAACGCGCAATAATTAATTTTGAATTATAATATAACTATTGTAATATTTCCCATATTTTTTGAGACTGTCAAAAAATGATACCTACCACAAACTCCCTATTAGCCAACAACCAAATACTATCTTCAAGAGCTTTTTTACTCTTTGGAAATCTTTGTGTGTCTCTGTTTAATTTGCTTAAATTACTTC
>CALXXG010000082.1 GCA_944392625.1 uncultured Rickettsiales bacterium | reverse complement strand
TGCTAAGAAAAAGATGGCTGATATGAATGCTGATACTTTGGAAGCTGCTATGAAAATGATAGAAGGATCAGCTATATCTATGGGTTTTGAAGTTGTTGAATAATTGATGGTATAAAAATGGCTAATGTAAAAAGTAAGAAAAAAGTTGTAGCTGATAATACAATCGGAGTTGTTGAAGCTATTGAAATGTTAAAAAAAGCTTGTCAGGAAAAGCAAAGAAAATTTGTTGAAAATGTTGACTTAGCTATTAATTTAACAATTGATCCAAAACAGTCAAATCAAAACGTTAGAGGCTCTGTTTCTTTGCCTGCGGGTACTGGAAAAGAAGTTAAAGTAATTGTATTTACAGATGATGAATCTTTGCAGAAAGAAGCTTTAGATGCTGGTGCAATTATGGCCGGTTTTGATGAATTAATGACTAAAGTTGAAGGTGGATTTTTAGGTTTTGATTATGTTGTTGCAACTCCGGAATCTATGAAAAAAATGGGTAAAATTGCTAAAATTCTTGGTCCTAGAGGTTTAATGCCTAACCCTAAGAATGGCAATATTACTAAAGAAGTTGGAAAAGTTGTTAAAGAGATATTAAAGGGAAAAGTTGATTTCAAAAATGATAAGTTTGGTATAGTTCATGTTGGTGTTGGTAAGATTAATTTTACAACAGAAGATTTATTGAATAATATTAAAACTGTTATTACGGCTTTGAAAGATGCTAAACCTGAAGGTGCTAAGGGTAAATATATTAAGAATATATATTTGACAAGTACTATGGGTCCTTCTTTTATGATTAGTATGGATAAATAATAGGAGAAATCAATGAGAAAAGAAGAAAAAGTAAGTTCAATAGATTTAGCTAAAAATATCTTTGCTGATAATTCAGTTGTTATATTGTTGAACTATAAGAAATTGAATGCTAAAGGGATGACTTCTCTTAGAAGATCATTGAAGGAGAAAAAAGGTAATTTAAAAATTTTAAAGAATACTCTTGTTAAGATAGCAATAGCTGAAAGTGAATTAAAATCATTAGAAGCTGATTTTAAAGATCAAATAGCTATAGCCTATTCAAACGATCCAGTTTCGTTATCAAATGTTTTAGTTAACTTTGCAAAAGATAATGAAGCTGTTGATGTTAAAATTGGATTCATGGATGGAAAGGTTCTAGAATTGGATGAAATTAAGAACTTATCTTCTTTGGGTTCAATGGAAGAAGTAAGAGCAAAATTTATTGGCTTGTTGAAAGCACCTGGTTCTCAATTAGCAAGAGTTTTGGTTGCTTATGAGGATAAGCTTAATGGGAATATTGAAAAATAAATTTAAGAACTAAACATGGAGTAGAAAATAAGTTATTTAGTAGTTTAATTTATTTTTCTACAAAGTGTCATCAAAAAATAAATGATGAAATTTAAAAATTTTTTAGTTTTTAGTTGATTTTTTCAATTTAAAATTTTAAATCATTATATGTTGTATTTAGATTTAGAATTATTATTTTAAAAAGTTTATGAAAGTTGTAATCAAAAGATAAAATTTTTAAATGATTTTCAATTTTCAATTTTTAATTATTAACATAAAGGGTTAAAAAAATGTCTGAAAAATTACAAAAAGTTGTTGATGAATTGTCTCAATTGACAGTTTTAGAAATTGCTGAATTAAGCAAAATGTTAGAAGAACAATGGGGTGTTAGCGCTGCTGTTGCAGTTGCTGCTGCTGGTGGTGCTGCTGGTGGTGCAGCTGCTGCTGAAGAAAAATCTGAATTCAATGTTATTTTAGAAGCTTCTGGTGACAATAAGATTAATGTTATTAAAGAAGTTAGAGCTATTACTGGTTTAGGATTAAAAGATGCTAAAGATTTAGTTGATGGTGCTCCTAAAACAATAAAAGAGGGTGTTCCTGCTAAAGAAGCTGAAGAAATGAAGGCAAAATTAGAAGCTGCTGGAGCAAAAGTTAAATTAGCTTAACCCATATTAATCTAATTCGTTTTAAGAAAAAATATGGAATAAGTGTTGTTTAATATTATAATTTTTAGTAAAAGGATGCAATTTAATTTTCAAAAATTGGTTTTATCTATCTTTGCAGTTTGTAAAGGTGGATATCCATTTTTTAAAAATTTTGTTGCTTCTTTTTGTAAAGAGTCTATTAATACTTTCTTAGACGAGTATTGGATTTATAAATATAATAGGGCTGATTAAATAATTTAATCAGCTCGTGGTTGTGATTATTAGTTATATAACAAAAAAAGGTTAAGGGAATGAAAAATTCTAATCATTCTAATTTTATATTGAGAAAAAAATTTTCCGAAAAAGAAGATGAGGCGTTAATCCCTAATCTTATATCTTTACAAAAAGATTCATATAAGAAATTTTTAGAGAAAGATGATATAGATAAAAGAGAAGGAAGTGGTTTAACAAAAGCATTTAAGTCATTCTTTCCTTTATCTGACTTGAATAAAACAGTTACTCTTGACTTTGTCTCATATAGATTTGGTGATGAAAAATACAGTTATAAGGAATGTTTATATTCTGGCAGGACTTATTCTGCTCCTTTATATGCTACGCTTAGACTTATTATTTGGGACGACGCAGAAGTTGGTAAAAAAAGTATAAAAATTATAAAAGAACAAGAAGTTTTTCTCTGTGATATGCCTTTAATGACTGAAAATGGAAGCTTTATTTTTAGTGGTGTTGAAAGAGTCATTATTTCGCAAATGAGAAGAGCTCCTGGTGTGTTTTTTGATTTAGAAGATTCAAAAATTTCTAACACGAAAATATATACTGCTAGAGTTATTCCAATGAATGGAAGCTGGTTGGATTTTGAATTTGATATTAGGGATAATTTATTTTTTAGATTGGATAGAAAGAGAAAAATGCCTGTTACAACTCTTTTGAGAGCTATGGGTATGAATCTTGAAGAAATTTTAAAATCCTTTTATAAACAATATACTTTATCTCTTAATAAAAATAATTATGAAACTGAATTTGATTACTCAAAATTAATTGGCAAAAAGTTTGAGTTTGATATTATAGATGCAAGGAACGAAGAAGTAGTAATTCCAAGAGATACAAAACTAACTAAGAGAACCTTAGAGAAGTTAAAAAATACAGGTTTTGAAAAGTTTATTATTACTGAAGCTATAGTGCCTGGTTATGTTCTTTCTGAAGATATTATAAATTCTGAAACTGGAGAAGTTATATTGCCAGTTGGAACAAGACTTTCTAGCGAGAAGATGGAGATTATGAAAAATTTTGGTATAAAGACTATTAATGTCATTACTCCAGATACTGCAGAAATTGGCAATTATATATATGAAACAAGTTTGATTGATAAAAATAGCAATCAAGAATTAGCTTTATATGATATATATAAATCTATAAGAATTGGTGATACTCCAACTAGCTTTGAACAGGCTGAAAAGTTATTTAATGGAATTTTGTTTTCATCCAAATATGACTTATCAGATGTTGGAAGAATGAAAATCAACTATAGATTGGGTTTAAATATAGATGAAAAAATTCTTCATTTGACTAAAGAGGATATTATTTCTATAATTTACACTTTGTCAAAAATTAAGCATAATGAAGAACCGACTGATGATATAGATAATCTTGCTAATAGAAGATTAAGGGCGGTGGGAGAATTAGTGGAAAATCAGTTTAGAATTGGTATGGCAAGAATTGAAAGGGCTATATTGGAAAAAATGAACAATGTAGATCCTAATACAATAATGCCTCAAAATTTAATTAATTCAAAACCTTTGATGGCGTCAATTAATGATTTCTTTGCTACATCTCAATTATCTCAATTTATGGATCAAACAAACCCATTATCAGAATTATCACATAAGAGAAGAATCTCTTCATTGGGACCTGGTGGTTTGACAAGAGAAAGAGCTGGTTTTGAGGTGAGAGATATTCACTATACTCATTATGGAAAGATATGTCCTATTGAGACTCCTGAAGGACAGAATATCGGTTTGGTTAGCAATTTAGCTTTATTTGCTGAAACTAATAAATATGGATTTATTGATACTCCATACAAGAGAGTTATAGATGGAGTTGTTACAGATCAAGTTGTCTATTTATCAGCTATTGAAGAAAGCAATTATTCTATTTGTGAAGCATCTGTTAATGTAGACAAAAATGGTAAAATAACAGATGAAGTTGTTATTTGTAGAGAAAATGGAAACTATGTAAATAAATCTCCTATGGATGTTGATTTTATAGAGGTTTCTACTAGACAAATTGGTTCTGTTGCTACAAACTTGATTCCATTTGTTGAAAGTGATGATGCTAAAAGAGCTTTGTTGGCCTCAAATATGATGAGACAGGCTGTTCCATTTGCTAAACCTGAAATGCCATTGATTGGCACTGGTTTAGAGCATTTAGTAGCTAATGATTGTGGTGCAGTTGTTAAAGCTAAACGCAGTGGTATAGTTAGATCTGTTGATTCATCAAGAATAGTAATTGAGGTTTCAAAAAAAGGAGAATTATCGGAAGTTGATATTTATGAATTGGATAAATTCATAAAAACAAATAATGATACAAGTATCAATCAAAGACCTCTAGTTAAAGTTGGAGATGTTGTTGAAGAAGGACAAAGTATTTCTGATGCACAATGTGTTAATAATGGAGAATTGTCTTTAGGTAAGAATACTTTAGTTGCTTTCTTGCCATGGGATGGTTATAACTTTGAAGACTCAATAGTTATTTCTGAAAGATTGGTTAGTGATGATGTATTTACTTCTGTTCATATTGAAGAATTTGAAGTAGTTGCTAGAGATACACGTCTTGGCCCTGAGGAAATCACTAGAGATATTCCTAATGTTGGTGAAGATGTTTTAAGAAAGCTAGATGAAAGTGGTATAATCCATATTGGTGCTGAAATTAAGGCTGGTGATATATTGGTTGGAAAGACTACACCAAAGAGCGAAGCTCCTTCAACCCCTGAAGAAAAACTTTTAAAGGTTATATTCGGTGAAAAGGCATCTGATGTTAAAGATACTTCATTGTATGTTTCTCCTGGTGTTTTAAGCGGAACTGTAATTGATGTTAGAGTATTCACTAGACAAGGTTTAGAAAAGGATGAAAGAGCAATATTCCTAGAAAATCAACAGATTGAAAAATTAATGAAGGATAAAGAAGAAATCACTAAGTTGATAAAAGCTAATTTATTCTCTCAGATTTTTGAAATGGTTGAAGGAAAAAATTTAGAAAAAGCTTTAGGCAATTTAAAGAAAGGCGATAAGATTACTAAAACAGCGTTTAAATCATTGCCTGAAAATCTTATAACAAAAATAGTTATAAATGATGTTAAGGTTATGGACAAAATTGAAGAACTAAATAAAGCATTCAAAGCAAAAACTGATGCTTTAGAAAAGAAATTCAATGCTGATGTTTCTAAGATTAAGGAAGGCGAAGACCTAAATCAAGGTGTTTTAAAAGTTGTTAAAGTTCTTGTAGCTACAAAACAAAAATTACAGCCTGGTGATAAAATGTCCGGAAGACATGGAAACAAAGGTGTTGTGTCTAGAGTTTTGCCTATAGCAGATATGCCTTATATGGAAGATGGAACTCCAATTGACATATTGTTGACTCCTTCTGGTGTTCCTTCACGTATGAATATTGGACAAATTCTTGAAACTCACTTAGGATGGGCTTCTGTTGGACTTGGTAAACAGATTTCTGCTATCCTTGATAGTATTGAGGATAAAAAAGCTAAGGAAGAAGAAATCAGAAATAAACTTTTAACTATCTATGATAGACCACATGAGCATGAGGCTATTAAAAATATGAGTTCTGAAGAACTAATGGATATGGCTGAAAAGTTTAGAAAAGGTGTTCCTTTTGCAACAGGTGCTTTCCAAAATATTAAAGTTGAAGAAATTGAAAATATAATGGAAAAAGCCGGCGTTAGCAAGAGCGGTCAGGTTACATTATATGATGGCAGAACTGGCGAGGCTTTTGAAAGACCTGTAACAGTTGGCTATATGTACATGCTTAAATTACACCATTTAGTTGATACTAAGATTCACGCTAGATCTATTGGTCCATACAGTTTGATCACTCAACAGCCTTTAGGTGGTAAGTCTCATTTTGGTGGACAAAGATTTGGTGAAATGGAATGCTGGGCATTGCAAGGTTATGGTGCTGCCTATACTTTACAAGAAATGTTAACTGTTAAGTCAGATGATGTTTTAGGTAGAGTTAAGATTTATGAATCTATTATTCAAGGTAATCAAAACTTTGTTTGTGGCGTTCCTGAGTCATTCAACGTTATGGTTAAAGAAGTTAGATCTCTCGGCCTAAATATTGAACTTATCAAAGAATAAAATATAGGGGATTTTTTCCCCTATATTTATAAAGTTATAGTAATAAATAAATATGTCTTAATGTTTTTTTATTAACATTAATTAATATGATAGATTAATGTTCAACGCCATTATTTTCTCTATTAGCTTGTCTATTTTGTCTTTCTAAACGCAATCTCTCAACTACGCTGCCAGTTGGTCGTGCAATGTATTCTATTGGAATACGTTTTCTTCTTTTACAAAAACATTTTTTAAAATTTTCTATTAATGCTTTGTCGCTAGAATTAATAATAGTATCTAAATTTTTTCGCATATTTTTAACATCTAATTCAATAATGTTTTTATTTAAAACTTTTATACTTTCTATTTCCCGCCTAATTCCAGTTTCATTGCGATCCAATAATCCAATATCTGTGGCCCTAAAAATCTCTTGATTATGATTATCCATACCTTTTTTGCGGTAATATATATTTCTTTTTAAATCGATCATAAATTCATTATTGGTAATACCAACAGTATCTGCAATTCTATAAAGGTATTCAATATAAGTTTTTGAAAGTTTTATAGTTTCTTTGCATATTTTTTGATATTCTTCATTTAGTTCTTTTGCGTCAGCTATATTGTTATGCAAACTAGAATTATTCATATAATTACTTGGGTTTGCAGTCTTTATATTATTTATATTATTTATACAATAGGCAAACTCTTCATCTATTTCGCTTTGTTTTTGATTTAATTCTTCAATTTTTGTTCTATAGGAATTATGCATTTGTTCAATTTCGTGAATAATATCAATATTATTATACCTTTGATTAATTCTATTAATAATATCATTCATAATTTTCTTAAAATTGTTATATATTAACATTTATTATACATATTTTTTAAAATATGTCAATAATGTTGAATAACACTTCTTAAAATACATTGCTTTTTATAATCAATAATATATATTGGCAATTAATGGTCTACTTATAGTATTTATTATTTAATCTATAGGTGAATTTTTTTTATGATAAACGAAAATTTTGAATTGACAAAACAAGTTAAACAAAAAACTAAAATTAATAAAAGATATACAATATTTACAAGAGGATGTTTTGATTGCTTACATCTTGGACATTTTGTCCTATTAACTACAATGCTTGTTGAATCAAGTAAAATATTATCATGTAGTCCTTATGAAATAAATTTTTTATTATCATTGGCAGATCAAGAAACAGAAAAGTTTAAAAATACAAACTTTATAAATACAGAGGATGAAAGGAGAAATAATTTGATTTATAGCGGTATTGTTGATGAAGTTATTATACATGGTAGCAGTCATAAGGTCTTATCTGATAATATATCAAGAATAAAGTGTTTTTGTATTGGATTTGATCAAGACGAAATATGCATATTTCAAAAAATGGTAAAAACTTGTGAAGAAAATAATATTATAACTTTAAAATTATCATCAAGACTGCCAAATATATCTTCAACATTAATAAGAAAAGAAATAAATGAAAAATCCATAAGCTATATTGAAGCGAAAAGAAATATAGAATCACAAATAATTTTAGATAGAAAAAGCAGAGATAATATTTTGTTATTGAAAGAATTAGGTATAATATCAAATAGACATCTGGAATTTTTTAATTTAGATTCTGAAGCAAAAACATTGGCTATGAAAAAGTTGGACAAAGTTTATATTAAAGATTTTTTTGTGGAAAAGTATAATCATAGCACAAAAGAAAAGTATGAACTTGCTATAAACCAACAATAAATAGATTATATTTTTTAATTTACAATTAAACAGTTTAAGATAAGAGATAAGATTCTATATATTCAATTATAATATGACATTAAACTATTGACAAAATGCCAGCTTTTTCTTGTAATGATTCTTGTTTATATTTTAAAAGTTGATGTAAATTTTCTTGTTGTTTTTGAAGTCTAAGCAATAGCTCAAAATGTTTATTATCCTGCTGTTTTAATTTTTCTATACATTCTTCTCTTTTTTTCATTAAATCTTTAGCTGTTAATTCTTTTGGATTGCCGTCTTCATCATCATAGAAAACTTTATAATTATTATGAATTGACAACTCATTTAATGCTGAAATGACTTTAATTTTTTTAGTTGGTTTTACTATTTCTTTTGATACTACTTCATTATTGTCCTTTGCCATACCAACTTGAAAACTTTTGGCCTCTTCTCCTGAAAATTCATACATTGTGCCGCCAATATCAAAATTCATTATTAGATCTTCCATTGTGTGTCCTTTATAATAGGCATTTGGTCCTTTTGTATAGCTTCGGTTTACTATATGAGTATGTCCTTTTTTAAATATAAACGTTAAAGAAAAATCCCTTTCATAAGCAGCATAAACTAAAGGAATTTTGTCTCCACAAGAGGTAGTTCTTGGCACAAACTTTTCTATATTATTATTGGTTGAACCATGATAAAAAATATTTTGAGACAATCGTCTATTTCTTTTTGCCAAGCACATTCTTTTTAAATTTTCTTTGTATTTTGCTAAAAAAATATCAATATTTTTTGATTGATTTTCATCACTTTTATTCTTTTGTAAATCTTTAATTATATTTGCTATAATACCCCTTCTATTTCCCAGCCAATAAAAATGCGGGTTATTTGTACTTTTATTGTTGTAGGCTTCCATAACCATATTCAAAGCTAGATCAACATAATCTGTTTCTACTGAATCACCATTATATACTTCATTATCAATTTCTTTTGCAATTTTTGTAAATCCTTCTTTTAATTTTTCAAAAATTGTATTCCTATCTTTATTGTTAATCATAGCTCATATTTTCTTATTTATATAATAATTATATATAAAATATTAGAACATACAAGAAAAAACTTGTAATTAAATATATTTTTTATATCATTTTTACAAATAATTATTTTCTAGATATGGATTGTATTTTTTGTAATAATATTGAATATGAAAGTCTAATTAAAGAAACCAATAATTTTTTTGTTTATATAGGCAAAGGTTTAATCACAGCTGGACATGTATTGCTAATTCCTAAAAAACATTACAGAGCCTTGGCTGAATTAACTGAAGAAGAGTTTAATGAATTTAATAATCTAAAAAAAGAAATGCACAATGCTATAGATAAAAATTTTGCAACTCCGTTTTATCTAGAACATGGTGTATTTGGCCAGAGTGTCAAACACGCACACATGCATGCCATTCCATCAAGCGGCGAGGGATATTCAAACATAAATATTATTAACGAATTAGTTTTGCCTGCCATACAGAAATTAAAAATGCCCTATGTAAAAATGAATGATTTTTCGGATTTGCAAAAAATCTACAAAGAAGACGGACAATATCTTTATTTTGAACAGGGCGATGATAAATATATATTAAGAACATTAGGGTTTGACAAAGGAAAAATCAGAAATGATGTCATATATAGAGCTTTTTTTACATACAAAAAGGGGCTTAATGGGGTTAATAGTTTAAAAGAAATGTCTGAGAGTGATATATTGAATGATAATAAAAAAAGAATATTGACAAAAAAGAAGCTTAATTTTGCATCCTAATAAGAAAATTAATAAATAATAGGAACCAATATGTCCAATATAGAAATAGAATATAAATTTAAAATAGATGATAAAGAAAATATAATAGATACATTAAATAGAATAGCAGAAAAGAGCTATGATAGAGAATATCAATCTAATATAATGTATGATAACAAAGATGAATTAATGCAAAAGACAAATGGCAGAGTTAGATTGAGATATTTAGGCAACGATGGAAAAAAAGTTTTAACCTATAAAAAACCATTGGAAAGTGTTAATGGTGCAAAAAGAGAAATAGAATATGAAATTAATTTTAATGATAATGAAGAACAAATAGAGAATATATTAAATGCAATGGAATTTCATATAACAACAAGCTATGAAAGATACAGGACAGAATGGAGATTAAACAATACTCATATTACACTTGACGAATACCCATTTGCTAATTTTATTGAAATTGAAGGTGAGCAAAAGAACATAGAGGAAGTAGCTAAAATTCTAAATCTTAGCTTTAATAATGCACTTGATAAACCTGCTGATACATTATTTCAAGAGTGGAGAAAGGAACATAACTTGCCGTTTAAAGGACAGATGAGATTTGAGGATTATGATAAATAATGAAATACATATATTCCATTAATATTGTGATAAGACAAACATAAATATTCTAAAAGTATTAAATTAAGAAAAAACTTGCAATTAAAAAATTTTTTTGTATACTATGTTTGCAAATGATTAATTTATTTGTATAAATTAATTGACTAAAACAAATGGTAGTGGACAGCTTGCGGTATCAAGGAAGGTTTGATATTTTGACGAGTGGTTTTTGTTTTTCATATTTAAAAATTGTTTATGGTTTTATATTTAAATATTTGAAATTTTATATATTTTGAATATTTTAATAGTTTTATATTTAATATTATATTAAAAAGGATAAATATGGATTGCATTTTTTGTAATAATATTGAGCCCGAAAGTTTTATTGCAGAGACTGATAATTTTTTTATTTATATAGGCAAAGGTTTAATCACGGCTGGTCATGTATTGCTCATTCCTAAAAAACATTATAAATGTTTGGCTGAGTTATCTAAAAATGAAATAGATGAATTTTATAATTTGAAGGAAAGAGTATACAATGTTTTATCAGATAATTTTTCATCTCCATTTTATTTGGAACATGGCATATTTGGTCAAAGTATAAAACATGCCCATATGCATGCCATTCCAACAACTGGAAATGGTTATTCTAATGTAAATATTGTTGAAGAGTTAGTTTTGCCGGCCATTGATAAGTTGGGGATGCCATATGTAAAAATGAACGACTTTTCAGATTTGCAAAAAGTATATATGGAAGATGGACAATATTTATATTTTGAGCAAGGTGATGACAAATATATATTAAGAACATTAGGGTTTGACAAAGAAAAAATTAGAAATGATGTAATTTATAGGGCGTTCTTTACATATAAAAAGGGACTTAATGGAGTTAATAGTTTAAAGGAAATGTCAGAGAGTGATATATTGAATGATAATAAAAAAAGAATATTAACAAAAGAGAAATTAGTTATCTGATATGAATATTCTTGAAAAACAATGTAAAAATGTTTTAACTGTTGGCAGTTTTGATTTGCTGCATAAGGGACATCTTCTGCATTTAATGCAGATTATAGAGTTTTATTCTAAAAAATATAATATACCCATAAAAAATATAAACTTGATTGTTGCATGTATAACACAGGATGGTTTACGCAAATTAAAACCAAAAAGTATGTATTTTTCTACTGAATCTAGTAGAAAAGAGGAACTGTTGTCGACTGGTTTAGTAAAAAAGGTTGTTTTTCAGAATATTGTCACAGATATTCCTAAAATTGTAGAAGATTTAATAATAGATGAAGGTATAAGCATAGATGCTTTTGTAATTGGACAAGATCAAACAAAAGAAAGATTTAAACTTGTAATGAGTAAACTCATCAATATGGGGATTGATTGTTATAGAATGGATTTTAGAGATAAAGATTTTATTTATTCCCCTCCATCTACAACAAAAATTTATCAATATATAAGTTATTATAATGATGTTGAATTTTGCAGAAAAACTCTTGCTAAAAGAAGTATAATGACAATAGATAATTATTTAAGATTTATTGATTTTATGGATTTAGGTATTTTAAAAAGAACATGTCCTGATAAGATATTGCCAAAAGTTCATACAAAAAGTCAACTGTTTGATCTTATTTGCGGAAAAGATTTACAACTTTCTGATATACAACAAAGCAAGATTAGAAAATATCTTCAAAAAGGTAAAAATGATGAAAAATATCGTTTTATTTAAATATTAATTAATAATAAAAAAGGATTGTAAAATGGCTTTAGATGGAACTTCTTCTTATGGATTATTAAGCTTATCAAATCAAACGCTTGATTTGGCGGATTTTGATGCGGTTAAAATATCTATTGCTAGTCCAGAGAAAATAAGATCTTGGTCCTATGGTGAGGTTACAAAACCTGAGACTGTTAATTATAGAACATTTAAACCTGAAAGGGATGGCTTGTTCTGCGCTAGAATATTTGGACCTACTAAAGATTATGAATGTCTCTGTGGAAAATATAAGAGAATTAAGTATAAGGGTATAATTTGTGAAAAATGCGGCGTTGAGGTAACTAGTTCAAAGGTTAGAAGAGAAAGGATGGGACATATTGAACTGGCTACACCAGTTTCTCATATATGGTTTTTAAAATCTCTACCTTCAAAGATTAGTGTGATTTTGGATTTAACACCAAAAGCAGTTGAAAAAGTTATTTATTTTGATAATTATATTGTTACAGACTCTAAGATGACAGAATTGGAGGATGGACAGGTTTTAACTGAAACTGAGTATGAGGAAGCACAGAATAAATATGGTGTGGATTCATTTACTGCTATGATGGGTGCAGAAGGTATTAGAAAACTTCTTGAAAAGATTGATTTAGAAAAATTAAAGAAAAAATTAATAAAAGAATTAAAAGAAAGCAGATCTGAAATTAAAAAGTCAAAAGCTTTGAAGAGATTAAAAATTGTTAATTCTTTTATAGAGTCTGGCAATAGACCTGAATGGATGATTTTGACAGTTTTACCTGTTATTCCACCTGATCTTAGACCTTTAGTTATGTTGGATGGTGGACAATTTGCTACATCAGATTTAAACGAACTTTATAGAAGAGTTATTAATAGAAACAATAGATTAAAAAGATTAATTGAGCTTGATGCACCTGAAATCATTATTAGAAATGAAAAGAGAATGCTTCAAGAATCAGTTGATGCTTTGTTGGATAATGGCAAGAGCGGAAATATTGTAAAGGCTGCCAACAAGAGACCTTTCAAGTCTTTGAGTGATATGTTGAAAGGTAAACAAGGAAGATTTAGACAAAACTTGTTGGGTAAAAGGGTTGACTATTCGGGAAGATCTGTTATTGTGGTTGGTCCTGAATTAAAATTACAGCAGTGCGGTTTGCCTAAAAAAATGGCTATTGAGTTGTTTAAACCATTTATATTCTCTAAACTTGAATTATATGGAATGTCAAGTTCTATAAAAAATTCAAAAAGAATGGTTGAGGCTGAATTGCCAGAAGTTTGGGATATTTTGGATGAAGTCATTAAGGAACATCCGGTATTATTAAATAGAGCACCTACATTGCATAGATTGTCAATTCAAGCGTTTGAGCCTGTATTGATTGAAGGTAATGCTATTCAATTGCATCCATTGGTTTGTAAAGCTTTCAATGCTGACTTTGATGGTGATCAGATGGCTGTTCATATTCCGTTGTCAATTGAAGCACAGATTGAATCTCGTGTTTTAATGATGTCAACAAATAATATTTTATCTCCACAGAATGGTAAGCCAATTATTGCACCTGATGAGGATATGATGTTTGGTTTATACTATGTTACAACAAACTCTGATAGATTTAAAGATACTCCTGTTCCTATATCAAGCATAGAAGAAATGGAATATGCTTTATTTGAAAAGAGAATTACTAATCATGACTGGATTTTATATAGATTTAATTTGTTGAAGGATGATGGCACTCGTGAATTAAAAAGAGTTTTAACAACTCCTGGAAGAGTTAGAATATTTGAAATTTTACCTCCATCCTGTAGAAAAGAAGAAGCTTTGCCTTTGTTTAATAAGACTTTATTCAAGAAAGATATGAGAAAACTTCTTGACTATGTATATAGAAATTCTACTCAAAAGGATACTTGTATCTTTGGTGATAAAATGATGGAGATTGGTTTTAAAGAATCTTGCAAGTCTGGTATTTCTGTTGGTAAGGATGATATGATTATTCCTGATACTAAGGATGCTAAAATTGCGGAAGCTAAGAAACATGTGGCAGAGATTGAAAGACAATATAATGAAGGTTTGATTACAAATGGTGAAAGATACAATAAAATAATTGATGAATGGTCTAAATGTTCTGATAGCTTGAAAAAAGATATGATTAAGGAAATTTCAAAAGAGACAGAACCAACTAAGAGAAATTCATTATATATGATGGTTGAATCTGGAGCTAGAGGTTCAGAATCTCAATTGCAACAATTGGGTGCTATGAGAGGTTTGATGACAAAGGCGTCCGGTGGTATTATTGAGACTCCTATTTTATCAAACTTTAAGGAAGGTTTAAATATTCTTGAATACTTTATTTCTGCTAACATGGGTAGAAAAGGTTTGGTGGATACAGCTTTAAGAAC
This sequence comes from uncultured Rickettsiales bacterium, assembly GCA_944392625.1. Lineage (GTDB taxonomy): Bacteria > Pseudomonadota > Alphaproteobacteria > Rickettsiales > UBA1997 > CALXSC01. The sequence continues at coordinate 1,809 of CALXXG010000082.1, read as the reverse complement.
TGCTAACGCCGGTTATTTGACTAGAAGATTGGTAGATGTTGCACAAGATTGTATTATTACAGAACATGATTGCGGAACTTCAAATGGCATTAGAATTGAAGCTAAGATTGAAAATGGTAAAGTTGTATCTCCATTGTCAGAAAGAGCACTAGGTAGAGTTTTATCAGAAGATGTTATTGATTTAAACACTAATAAAGTTTTGATTGAAAAAGATACTTTGATTGATGAAAAGCTATCTAAACTTATAGAAGAAAAAGGTATTAAGTTTGTTAAGGTTAGATCTCCATTGACTTGTGAAGCTAAAAATGGCGTATGTGCTAAATGTTATGGTAGAGACTTGACAACTGGTATATTGGTATCTGTTGGTGAGGCTGTCGGTGTTATAGCTGCACAAGCTGTTGGTGAACCAGGCACACAATTGACAATGAATACAAAACATGCTGCATCAGTTAGCGGCGTAGCAGCTGAATCTTCAATATCAGCACCTGAAGATGGAAAAGTTATGATTAAAAATTATAACACTTTAGTTGATAGAAATGGTGATAATATTGTTCTTTCAAGAAATTATGTATTCACAATATTAAATGATAAAAATAATGTTTTAGCCACATTTAATGTTCCTTATGGTGCTAGAGTTTTCCATAAAGATGGCGATACTATAAAGAAAGGAGATTTAATTGCAGAATGGGATCCATATAATATTCCTATTATTGCTACAAAATCTGGAACAGTTGAATACAAAGACTTATTTGATAATATTTCATTGAAAGAAAGAATTGATGAAGATACATCTATTTCAACTAAAACTGTCATTGATTGGAAGCATCAAAATAATAAGGCTAAATTAAAACCATCAATTGTTGTATCAAATGGAAAAGATTCTAATGAATACGAATTAACAATTGGAGTTGTTTTAAATGTTAATAATGGTGATGAAGTTCAAGCCGGTGATATTTTAGCTAGAATACCTAGAGAATCTTCTAGAAATAAAGATATTACAGGTGGTTTGCCTAGAGTTGCTGAATTATTTGAAGCTAGAAAACCAAAGAATTACTCAATTATGGCTGAAATTGACGGAACAGTTAAACTTGACAATGACTATAAAGTTAAAAGAAGAATTACAATTGTTCCTGATGACAAGACTCAAGAACCAGTTGAATATATTATTCCAAAAGGAAAATATTTATTCGTTAATGATGGCGACAAGGTTAAGAAAGCAGATATTTTAATTGACGGAAACCCTGTTCCTCATGATATTTTGAGAATCTTAGGTATTGAAAAGTTTGCCGAATACATGACTAAAGAAATTCAAAAAGTTTACGAAATGCAGGGTATTAACATTTCCGATAAACATATTGAAGTTATTTTAAGCATGATGTTAAAGAAAGTTGAGGTTGTAGATGCAGGAGAGACTTCTTTAATAGTTGGCGAACATTTAGATAAAGATGATTTAGAGGAAATCAATAGAAAGGCTGAAGCAGAAGGTTTAGCCCCTGCAAAAGTTGAAGCCGTTTTATTAGGTTTAACTAGAGCTTCATTGCAAACTAAATCATTTATTTCTGCTGCTTCTTTCCAAGAAACAACTAGAGTTTTAACGGATTCTGCTGTTCAAGGAAGAATTGATAGATTAAGAGGTCTAAAAGAAAATATTATTTTAGGAAGATTAATTCCTGCGGGAACAGGTTTAGTTGTTGAGAAAATGAAAAAAGAAGCAAATAAAGAAATAAAAGAGGAAGAAGAGAAACAAGAAAATACTGAAGCTTAATTTTGCTTTTAATAATTCAATTAAACCCACTATTTAATGTCGAT
>CALXXG010000081.1 GCA_944392625.1 uncultured Rickettsiales bacterium | reverse complement strand
TTTTTTTATATATATAAAAATCTAGTTATATTTGAATTCTATTTAAAACTAACAGTTATCTATTATAACACACATTATACTTAGTGTTTTAAATTTTCTTCTAGAGCCATACAGTTCAATTAAGTTTATTTATGATTTTAATAACTTATGTTTGTAGCTTATTAACAAATAAATAACCATTAGTTAAGCTGATGGTTTTTTGTTTATAAATATAAGTAGTTTTTATTTTAATTTAGATAAAAAAAATTGATTATATAAAATAATCAATTAAAATGGTCGGAGTGATAGGATTCGAACCTACGACCCACTGGTCCCAAGCCAGTTGCGCTACCAGGCTGCGCTACACTCCGAAATTAATAATTTATATAAATTTTATATAAATTATATTGAAACACTTAGTCTCTTTCTTCCTTTAGCTCTCCTGGCATTGATAACTTTTCTTCCACCAGCAGTAGCCATTCTCGCTCTGAAACCGTGTTTATTCCTTCTAGCAACCTTACTAGGTTGATATGTTCTCTTTGTTGTCATCTCCAATAAAAAACTTAATCCTAATGTACTATTTATATAATATGCTTTTTTATATTTCAAGTATTTTTTAAAAAATATTATATTAAATACTTTTAATTACTGTATTTTACTAGCTTAAATTATATTTTTTATTAAATAACTTTAATAAAAAATATATTATATAACTATTTACTTTTTAAAAATAATAATTTATATTAGAAATGCGATTAATAAAAAATAAAACAAAATGAAAGAAATTAAAGACTTAACTTTTGATGAAGCAATGGCACAGTTAGAAGAAAAAATTTCACTTCTTGAAAAAGAAGAAAATGCTGATAATCAAGAGTTATATGATGAAGCTGTTGCATTAAAAGAATATTGTGCTGATTTGCTAAAGAAGGAAAAAGAGGAAATCAAAAGAATTGCAAAAGAAAACAATATTCCATTGTCAGAAATTGGTTTGACAGAAGACGACGAAGAGGAAAAATAATTTTCTTGTCCTCTAAGGAGGTCTTTAATAATTAAAGGAGTTTTAAATGGTTGTAGAAGTAAATGATACTAATTTTGAAAATTCAATAAAGAATGGGACTGTATTAGTTGATTTTTGGGCTTCATGGTGTGGTCCATGTAGAATGTTATCGCCTATAATTGATGAGTTGGCTGATGAGATGAAAGATAAAATTCAAGTTTTTAAATGCAATGTTGATGAAAGCCCAGATACACCATCAAAGTTTAATATTATGGGAGTTCCTACACTTATATTATTTAAGAATGGTGAATTAATAGCGCAAAGATCTGGTATGGCTCCTAAGAAAATTATCCAAGAATGGATAGAAAGTAATATATAATTTTGAAATGTGGATTCTTTTTCAAACAAAAAGATTCTTTTCTATATTTTGGAAAGAATCTTTTTTATTTATAAAAAATACATATAACAATATTAACAAGAAATCAAAAATTAAAATAAATAAATTATTAAAACATAATAATGGTGTTCCAGTTTTACATAGAGATTTAAAAATTGTACTTGATAAAAAATATTATGATTTTTATTCGCTGCAGCCAAAATTAAGCAAACCTTTTTATTTAAAATCACCATTGTTTATGGTTATTAACAAGAACAAAAAAAATATTTTTAATAATTTATTATTTATAATTGAAAAATCATATGATTTTAAATTTAAAATTGGTATTGAGTTAGAATTTTATATTTTAGATAATATTAATAATATAAATATATTGAAAGAGTTAAAAAAGCTCTTGCCATTTGTTAAAGGCATTGAAAAAGAAAAAGGCAGCGGACAATTTGAAATAAAAACAAATCCATATACAGATATAAAACTATTAGTTAGTGATTATTTAAGAATTTTAGATATATTAAAAGTTTTTGCGAAAAATAATTGTTTAAAATTAATATTAGATCCATTGCCTTTTGAAGGCGATTGTGGAAGCTCGTTACAGGTAAACTTATCAATAATTACTTCTGATAATAATAATCTCTTTGCAAGAGAAAAAATTAATGGTAAGCTTTGTGAAAGTAAAATTATGATCAACTCAATTGCTGGTTTATTAAAAAATACTAATAATAATTTATTGCTTTTTATAAAAGATAAATATTGTTTAGATAGATTTGATATTGAAAAAAATAAAAAAATTAAATGTAATAACAAGTATCCAGCTCCAACATTTATAAGCTGGGGGGTAAATAATAGAAGTACAAGCATTAGAATACCAACACCTCAAAAGATAGATTTAGAAAATTATATGAAAGATGACACAGAAAATAGAAGAATAGAGTATAGAGTACCTTCAGCTAATGCTGATATATATTTAGTTATAATTGGAGTTTTAACGGCCATTATTGAGGGCATAGATGAAAAACTACTGCCATATATTGATAAAACTTCGTTTGATGTTTTGGAGAAAAACGATTGTCTAGAAAAAATAGAAGATAACTTTGAAATTATAAATGATATTTTTAAAATAAATAAAGATATTTTATTTTATTAAATTAGCGAATTTTCTTCAACAAATTCATTTGTTTGAGTCCATTTTCCTTGAAAATTTTTCTTTAAAAATTTTGTTGCAAAACTCATATCTTTATATTTATTCCAACTATTTTTTGCTTCCATAAGAGAAGTCTTGCTAATTGGCGAGAATATATAAAATGTTCTTTCAAAACTATTTAAAAATTCCGCATCATCTAAAAAAGTGCTAATTAATATAAAGTTAGAATTATTTTTATTGGTTTTTGTATTTGATATTATTATAGGTGTTTTATCGGCTCCAGCCTCATTGGATAATAAATGCGGTAAAAAGCCAGTCTTTTTTATTGTCCATAAAGTTTCATCAAGCTTCGCCATCTTTTCAGGACTTTCAGAAAAAATCATTACTCTTTTATTTTGATTAACAATTTCTGATAAAAAATTGTATAAAAAAATATTTATGTCGTCCTCTATACAATAAAAGTTTATTTCTTTCATATTAATTTTTAAATGTCATTCAATATAAAACTATTTCAAAAAAAATAAGTAATCAACAAAATTATTGATTTTTTATAATTTCATTTCTAGCCAGCCGATCAACTCTGTTATTAAATTCATTATCTGCATGACCTTTTACCCAATTCCAATTTATATTGTGTTGATTGACAAGGTTATCCAATTCTACCCATAATTCTTTATTCTTTACATCATCTTTTTTTGATGTTCTCCAATTATTTTTTTTCCAATTGTCTATCCATTTTGTAATTCCATCTTTTACATACACGCTGTCAGTATACAGTTCTATATCGCATCTTCTTTTTAACAGTTTTAATGCTTCAATTACGGCCTGAAGCTCCATCTTGTTGTTAGTGGTCAACTCTGAGTATCCGCTGATCTCTTTTATATTATCTCCGTATTGCAAAATTGCTCCCCAACCACCTTTGCCTGGATTGCCGGAACATGCACCATCTGTATAGATTATAACTTTTTTATCCATAGTTATTTAATAGTTTATAATTCCTAAAAGGGCTACAAGCAAACAAACTATTGAAAAAGCCCAAAATACTAATACAACTTTTCTTTCTGACCAGCCAAGTTTTTCAAAATGATGATGTATTGGCGCCATCAAAAAAACTCTTTTTTTGAATATTTTATAAACTGATACTTGAATTATTACTGATAAAGCCTCAATAACAAATAGCAATCCGGCTATTCCATAAAATATTTCTTGTCTTAAAAGTATTGCCATTGTTCCTAAAAATGCACCATACATTAAAGAACCAACATCCCCCATAAATATTTTTGCCGGATGTCTGTTGAATATAAAAAACGCAATTCCACCACCAATAATTGAAGAACAAAGTATTGAAAGTTCTGAAAGATTATCGCAATTCATCATAAAAATGGGACTACTCATTGTGTCTACTGTAAATAGGGCAATTAAGCCAAATATGAAAGCGCATGCCATTATTGGCACAATAGCAAGTCCATCAAGTCCATCTGTTAAATTTACAGCATTAGTTGAGCCAACCACTACTATTAATAAAAATGGTATGAATAATATCCCAATATACAGCGGAAAATAAAAATATGGAATTAATACTGTTTGTGTATTCATAATTGAAGATCCGTTGTATATTAGCCACATGATAATAAATCCAACAATTGCTATTTGAAGTATTAATTTTATTGAACCTTTAAAACCATTTGTATTATGTTTAAATATTTTTATATAGTCATCTATAAAGCCAATTATTCCAAATGATATTGATATTACTAATGCTGCAATAACATTTATATCTCTAATATTTGCAAATAATAGACCCGATAACAACAGCGATATATTCATAATCAACCCACCCATTGTTGGAGTTCGCTGTTTTGTTATCAAATGTCCTTCCGGACCTTCTACTCTTATGGGTTGAAAAGCATTATGGCTTTTTAAATATGAAATCAAATATTTTAAGCCAAAAACTGTAAAAATAAAAGAAAAAATACAGGCCATTATAATTCTAATAATTAGAGAATCATAAAGAGAAATATTTGAGCCAGCACTAAAAAAACAATTTATATAATCGTAAAACATTTTAATTAAAAAATTATTAAATAAATATATCGGTCTGATATCCGGTTATTTCATCAAGAATTTTCCAAGTTTTAATACTCTTTGATCCTTTTATAAACAATAGGTCATTATTTTGCAAGAGATTTTTTAATAGCGGAACAACTTCTAAACTCTCCTTAAAATATTTGACATCTATATCATCTTTTAAAGATTCGCAAAGAACTTTTATTTTATCACCTATGCCTATTAAAATATCAACCTTGTGATCAAGAATTGGTTGTTTTAAAGACAATAAAAATTCTTCTGTTTTTTCTCCAGCTTCTTTAATATCGCCAAAAAATGCAATCTTTCTATTAACTGATTTTTTCTTTGCTATTTTGTCCATTAATTCCAAACCCCTAACAAATACTAAAGGATTAACAGCATTATAGGTTCCATTTATAATGGTTATATTTTTGCCATCATAAATTGCTTCCTCCACATTATTTCTTCCACGTGGTGTTCCGAAATTTTTTACACTATCCTTTATCGTTTCAAAATTCAATTTTAATTCGGCCATAACACCCAACAGACTCATTAAATTTATAGCAACATTATAATCGCTGCTTGTAAACTCAAAATTTAATGTGCTACCATTAATTTTATAATTCGCCCTATACAGATCATTATTTTCTTCATAAAAATATTCTTCAAGAACTATATTTGCATCAACATTATTATTTTCTGAAAAGGTTATAATATTGTCTATTCCATTATTTTTTGCTTTCTGTTGAATTATATCAAAATATTTATCTGCCCTATTAAGAACAGCAAAACCATTCTTTTTTTGATATTTAAAAATTTCAGATTTTGCATAAGCTATATCTTTTTCTTCCCTAAAAAAAGCAAGGTGTGCAGATGCAATATTCAATATTGTAGTTATATCAGGACGAACAATCTTACTTAATTGCTCCATTTCTCCAGCAGCATTCATACCCATTTCTATCACTGCAAAATCAGTATCTCTAGGAAGATTGCATAGCGTAGTTAAAACCCCAATATAGTTATTAAAACTCATTATATTGCAATGAACCTTTCCAAAATTTGAAAGACAAGAATAAAACAACTCCTTTGTAGTGGTTTTTCCAAGACTTCCAGTAATGCCAATAACTACACCTTTTACTTCATCTCTTGCATATTTTGCCATTTTTTCCATAGCAGCAACAGTATCTTTAACTAGAATGATTCTTGAATTATTTTTAAAATTTTCACTATAACCATAGTTTGCCAATGCAACAACATTTTTATTACTATTCAATGTTGCTTTAATAAATTCATGCCCATCATTTTTTTCACCCTTTTTTGCTACAAAAAGCGAATATTCACTGACCTTTCTATTATCAAAAACTACGCTGTCAATTTTATAATCATAATTTTCATCTATATAAACTAAATCATTTCCAATGGCTTTTTTAAGCCTTTCTCTATTCCACAATATACCGCTATTCATTTTAGAATTTAAAGAAATTCATTCTTCCATTAATATATTAGGTGGTATTATAAAATGCATAAAACATGATGGAATATATCAAGTTGGAGGATACATATGGTTGTATGAATCTGAATATGAAGAACATGAATTTAATATAATTCAATATAAGTTATTGCATCCAAAATCATT